>JAKFYP010000062.1 GCA_021730835.1 Alphaproteobacteria bacterium | reverse complement strand
AATTCCGAATAGCTCACTTTCCCTACCGTTCGCGTAGCTCACAGGGAAAAGTGGCTTCCGGAATGACAAGAAGCCAACTGCTTTCCTATCCTATTGCCCACCCCTAAAACCTAAAACCTGAAACCTGAAACCTATAACCTAACTTCAGGCCGTTTTCTCCTCCTTCAATCCCAGTTCATCCATCATCTGTTCGCGGATTTTGAACTTCTGGATTTTGCCGCTGACGGTCTGCGGGAAATATTCCACGAATTTAACGTAGCGCGGAACCTTGTAATGCGCCAGCGATGCCTTGCAGAAAGCCCGCACATCATCCTCACCGAGCGAGCACTGTGGCCGCTTCAGCACCCATACGCATAATTCCTCGCCGTATTTGCGATCCGGCAAGCCGACCACCGCCACCTGCTCGATATCGGGATGGGTAAACAGAAACTCCTCAATCTCCCGGGGATAGATATTCTCCCCGCCCCGGCAGACCATATCCTTGATGCGCCCGGTGATCGAATAATTACCGTCAGGAAAGCGCTTCGCCAGATCACCGGTGCGTAGCCAGCCCTGCTCGTCAATCGCCTGCCGCGTCGCCTCCCCGTTGCCGTAGTAACCCAGCATCACCCCATGCCCGCGCACCCATAGCTCACCGTTCTCCCCCTCACCTGCATCCTCGCCGCTCTCCGGGTCAATCAACCGCACCTCGACGCCCGGCAAGGGCCGCCCGACGGTGGAGACACGCACCTCCAGCGGATCATCGGTATGGGTCTGGGTAATCACCGGCGAAGCCTCCGTCAGCCCGTAGGCAATCGTCACCTCGCGCATGCCCATTTTGTCCACCACCTTGCGCATCACCTCAATCGGGCACGGGCTGCCCGCCATGATCCCGCTTCTGAGCGACGATAAATCCCGCCGCCCGAAACTGGCATCCTCCAGCATGGCGATAAACATGGTCGGCACGCCGTAGAGCGTTGTCGCATGCTCGCATTCGACGGCATCCAGCGTCGCCTCCGCATCGAAATATTCCGCCGGGACGATCATTGCCGCGCCACGTGTCACCGCGCCGAGCGTCCCCATCACCAGCCCGAAGCAATGGTAATAAGGCACGGGAATGCACATGCGGTCGCGTTCCGAAATCGCCTGACAGCCGGTGACATACCACGCGTTGAGCAGGATATTGCGATGGGTCAGCGTCGCCGCCTTGGGAAAACCGGTCGTCCCCGACGTATACTGGATGTTGATGGCATCACCCGGTTTGAGTCCCTCCTCAGCGCTCGCCAGCGCCTTGTCAGTCGTTTTCTTCGACTCAGCGAGAAATTCCTGCCAGGGCATCATGCCTTCCGGCGTGCGCCCGCGCATGTTGACCACCAGCCGCAAACAGGGAAACTCGTTATTGAAATACTCGCCGTAAGGTTTATCCGCAAGACCGGAGCAATTCTCCGCGATAATTTCATGGTAGTTGCTGGTGCGAAAGCGCTCGATCAGAAACAGCGCCTTGAGGTCGCCCTGACGCAGCACATAGCCCATTTCGCTGGAGCGATAGGCCGGGTTGATCGTCACCAGCACCGCGCCGATCCGCGCCGTCGCCA
Source organism: Alphaproteobacteria bacterium (assembly GCA_021730835.1). Taxonomy (GTDB): domain Bacteria; phylum Pseudomonadota; class Alphaproteobacteria; order Rickettsiales; family UBA998; genus JAKFYP01. The sequence continues at coordinate 8,017 of JAKFYP010000062.1, read as the reverse complement.
GTTGCAAAATCACCCATTCGGGAATATTGGTCGCCCAGCAGCCGACATGGTCGCCCTTGCCGATGCCCATAGCCAGCAGCGCTCTCGCCGCCTTATCCACCTCCCCGTCCAGCGCCGCGTAGCTCAGGCGCACCCCGAGCTGCGGGAACACCAGCGCATCCTGCTCGCCCACCCGCGCCGCCGTCCGGCGCAACACTTCGCCGATAGTCAGCCCATCCACCCAGGGGGTATCTTCCGCCATTGCACTTCTCCTGCCTGGAATCGCCGGAGTTTATGCCGTGATGATGCCGGGGTCAATCGTGGTGAATTTTGGGTAGAAAGTCACGAAGAGGCAGAAATATGAAGCAGTATTAACCTTTCTCTGCTATAATGCGAAAATTCTATTTATAACAATATTTATCAGACGCACCCGGCCATGACATTACCCTATGAATCTCTGAGCGATGACCAGAAAACAATAGCCGATCAGGCATTCGATCTCTTTAAAAATAATCAAGCGCTCTCCAAAACGCAGTTTCAGGGTTTACTGGCTACGATAAAACAACACGATTTTCTGGCGAAGGTTAAATGTGACGGTTCTACCTTGCTGCATCAGGCGGCATCTAGAGGCTATACCGACTTGTGCGGTCTACTGGTAGACTCCGGAGCCGACATCAACGCTTATAACCAGAACGGTTTCACTCCCCTTCATATTGCCGCTACCTACAGTTTGGCGTCAGCCTGTTTCAAATTGCTTGAGTTGGGAGCAAATCCCAATTTACCCGATTTCCAGAGAAATACTCCCCTGCATATCGCTGCGTTTCGATGTCACGCAAGAGTCGTCCAATGGTTGTTGCGGCACGGCGCTCAGGTAGATACCTACAACAATCGGGGAGAGACCGCGTTTTATAGCGCCATTGATAATGCTAATCAGGACGCCTTAGAACCGTTGCTGCTGGAAGGCGCGAACCCACACGACGCCGGGCTGGTGTTCTCAGGGACAGACAGAGATGCATTCAATACATATCTTGACGATTTTTTACTAAATCATAAAAACCGGGTACTCTTTACTTTTGACGGCCCGCCAACAAAAGCTTCCCTTTTCGATGAGGACGGCTATCTCAACGACGATGTCAAAAGCGCCTGCTACGCCGGGTTGTTTCCTGAGTTGATCTGCAAGCCGCTGCTGCAATCGCCAGACCCGGAGGATCACCAGTTGTTGTATGATGTGATGCAGGCCCTGCCGCAAAAATGGAAGAATCAATCCTGCCACCAATACACCCTGCTTGAGCGGCGCTTGCAGAGCAATCAGTACGATCCTCAAGCATTATGCTGATTTGCTTTGTGATCCACATAAACAGATATAGCTGATTGAGTTTGTGCTTACACACAAACTCTACGCCGCATGAGCATCCACCTGTGGGATGCTCATCTTCATAAGACACAGCATCCCACAGGTGGATGCTGAACTCTTTTATGACACAGCATCCCACAGGTGGATGCTGTGAGGCGGCGCGCCCGCCGTCGCGGGCGATAGCCGATTTGATTGATATGCAGTCACACACGTAAATCGGCTATACAAACGACTTTTCCAGAGGCTCCCTATAAAAGAAGCGTCACCCCTCGCCCTGCCCCATCAGGGTCTCGATTTCCTGCCGACCGCCTTCGTTCTCCAGATAATGCAGCAGAGCGGTAACAACCCGCCGGTCGTGCACCGTACCGATTTCCTCGAGCATGGTTTGCGTCGCCTTTTCAAAGCCGATTTCCTTGCGATAACTTCTCGGGCGCGCCATCGCCGCGAAGCGGTTAGCCGTGCCAACAATACGCGCCGTAATCAGGATATCCTCGCCGACCAGCCCCAGTGGCCCGCTGCCGTCAATACGCTCCTGACACTGGCGGATAGTCTCAACCACCGGCCCCTCAAATGCGATTCCCTCCAGCATATCGGCAGTGGTCATCAGGGAGCGGCGGATAAATTCCCGATCCTCGCCCCGCAGCTTGCCGGACGCAGTGAGCATTTCCACCGGCACAAGCAGCTTGCCGAGATTCATCAGTTGCCCGGCGGTCTCAGCGGCGTGAATTTCAACGGGGTCGAGCCGGAGATGTTTGGCAATCACATAGGCGATGCGGGCGACACAGGCGGAATGACGTGCTGCGCTTGGGTCGCGCCGGTCAATAATCATCACCAGCGTTTCAATGAGGCGGCGCAGGGTACGGCGCTGACGCTCCTCGCTGCGGACGATTTCGGTCAGGTCCTGCTCGATCATCAGCACGCCCGGAATATCGGCTGCTTCTTCGGGGATCGGAATCGCGTCAATGGGGATATGGCGGGTCATGCGCACAGAGCGGATTTCGTCATCTTCCGCGCTGCGCCAGATATGCTGCTGCTCGGTGTGGCTGCTCATGGCCTTGCGATTGGCGTTGGAAAGCTCTTCGCCGTGCACCTGCCCATGCACCAGCGACAGGGTTTTACCGATCATCTCCGAGCGCACCCAGCCGACATTCTCCGCCGCCTGCCGGTTAGCGTAGCGGTAATGCTGGCCGCTATCGGCGATCACTGTGCCAATCGGTGAGTTACGGGCGATCAGTTCAAGCAATTCCTCATGTCTTCGGATGCGGTGCGCCAGCGTGCGATAATGCGCGGCGTTCTCGCGGGCGCGCAGCGCCACCGCCTGCTTCCACAGCGCGGCGAAGGCGGCGGAGAGCATCAGTACGGCCAACAGGTAGCTGATGGTCAACCAGCGGGCACGGGCAGCGGTTTCCGCCAGCGCGACATCGCGATTGATGCGGTGGATAACGAACCAGTTTGTTTCTTTCACCGGCTGCGCGACAACGAATACATCAGCGCCACGATAATCCCTCGCTTCGATCAGGCCGGAGGGATTCTCCGCCGCTCTGATCCCGGCATCGCTGCTTTTCTTGTCGAATTTCAACTCCAGCGGCTCGTGGCCATCTTCCGGCGGTGAGATATAGGCGAAAATCCCGTTCTCCCGCTGAAGCAGCAGTGACGCCTCGCCGGAGAGATGGTGCGCATCCGGTTTGAGGAGATTAAAAAAACCGTCATCCAGCAGAGCAATGCCGAAGATAAACCCCATCGGGTCGGAGGTAGCGGCATCTGCCTGCACGCCATAGACGGGTTTGCGAAACGCGATGGCGTAGCGATTCTCACCGAGGGGAAAAGGGCCGGAGAATACCGGTTCTTTGGGGTGGCTGAAATCGCGCAGGGCTTCCGGCAGGTCGGCGGGAGTCGGCGTGCTTCGTGTGGTGACCAGTGATGCGCCAGTCGGGTCGGACAGCACGATGCCCGGCATGGCCGGCGTTTTGACATTGGCATTAATCAGGTCGGCGGGCGATACGGGGGGAGCGGAGAAACCACCGGTGCGCGCCGAGGAAATAATCAGGTTGCGAAGATACGTGACCTGAGCCGGTTCATTGGCAAATTCATCGTTGATATGCGGACTCATAACCTCGGTCATATAGAGTTTGAGTGAGACATTATCCGCGAGGTTTTTAAGGGCGGTGCTACGATCTTCCAGCCAGCCTTCAACCGCCTGACTTCGGGCGGCGGCAATCAGGCTCAGGCGCACTTCCCACTGGCGCGTATCACGCTGGCGTTCGGTATCGAGTATGGCCATCAGGGCAAAATATCCCGCAATGACAAGTAGTATCCATGCCACAAGCGCCAGACGCCGCGCCCGCAGACTAAGACGATAATCACTGAGTTGTGGAATCATGCCGGTATCTTACTGCACTATGAAGCAGCGACAATACAAATTTAATACTCCCTGCCCATAATGGCTGTATGAACCCGCTGAACCGATGTATTCTGCGCGCAATAATCCCGTTTTTATTGCTCCCGCTGCCAGCTCGCGCCGATATTCATTTGTTTGGCTCGCGGGAAACGCAGTCGGGTGAGTTGACTCCCTTCACAAAATGGACGGGTATGTTGCTGCGCGAGCCGCCGCATCGCAGGCGTATGCGGCAGGATTGCACCGCGATTGGCAGTCCGTGTCATTACACGACCTGGATGCACCTCGTGGAAGAGGCGAAAAGCATGCCGTTTGAGAATATGCTCGGGCTGGTCAATCGTCAGATCAACGAGGTTCCCTATCTCCTCGATATTGACAACTGGGGGCTGGAGGATTACTGGGCGACGCCATACGAGTTTTTCCTGCGTGACGGCGATTGCGAGGATTACGCCATCAGCAAATATATGACGCTGAAGATTATGGGTGTTTCTCCCACTTCGATGCGTATTGTGGTGTTGCAGGATCACAATCTGAACCTGCTGCATTCGGTGCTGGTCGTCAGCCGCAGCGGACGAAATTATATACTTGATAACCAGATTCAGCAGGTCGTAACGGATAGCGCCATCCATCATTACGAGCCGATCTACTCAATCAATGAGAAAAGCTGGTGGCGTCATCTGCCGCAATAGGGCGTAACTCCTCGTTTTTTGTAACATAAATATTGCGCCGGCCTAAAAACATATAGCCTGCCGATGCGTATACACACTTCACACTTTACAAATACCGGCACATGTCTTAAAAAGCCTTAACCTTTCGTTTCTGTCGTATCCGGCAATTGTATCTGGAGTAAAAAATAATGATAAAACGTATTTTTCTGGCAAGTACCGCTTCCTTTCTGACGGTAGCGCTGGCAGGCGAAGCTGCTGCGCAGGCATTCAATGCACCCGGTTCCGCCGATCCGGGCCGTATAGAGGAGCGCTTCCAGCGCGATGAGCGCCCGCTCCCTGGAGCAGCTCCGGTTGTCAACCGGCCAAAGGAGCTGTTGCCGGAAACCGCGGATGAGGGCGGAGCGAACTTCACCCTGACACAGATCAACTTGCAAGGCGTGACGGTATTTCCCGAGCCGGAACTCAAGCGTATCTATTACCCGTTGCTGGGCAAAAGCGTCACACTGGGCGATCTGAAGAAAATTGCCAATGAGATTACCGCCTATTACCGCAACAAGGGCTATATCCTGACCCGTGCCATTGTGCCGCCCCAGCGCATCAGCAACGGCACGGCGACTATACACGTGGTCGAAGGCTACATTGATGGTGTGGATATTCAGGGCGGGGAAAAGCATAACGCCGCTCTGCTGCGCGCCTATTCCAGCCGCATCACTTCGATCCGCCCGCTTAATAACGAAGCACTGGAACGCTATCTGCTTCTGATGGACGATCTCACGGGGACAACTGCCCGTGGCGTTCTCAGCCCCTCACCGACCGAAACCGGCGCTTCACGCCTGACCGTGACGCTGGAGCACAAGCAGGTGGATGGCAATGTTTCGATTGATAACCGTGGCAGCCGCTTCCTCGGCCCGATCCAGTATGGCGCGCTGGTGGGTGGTAACTCGGTGCTTGGCTTGTCCGAGCGCCTGCAGGGCCGCGTCATCTTCTCCGGCAATTTCGATGAACTGCGTTACTACGAAGCCAGCTACAATCAGCCGGTCGGCCCCGAAGGCACGACGCTGCGCGCTCTGGCGTCCTATACCGATACCCGCCCCGGCGGCAGCCTTGAGCAATTTGATGTCGAGGGCGATACGGTGTCCTTCTCGCTGTCGGCCCGTCATCCGCTACTGCGCTCGCGGCGTGAGAATCTTTACGGGGATATTGGCTTTCGGTATCGTGATACCCAGACCGACGTGTTGAATTTCAATCTCTATGACGATCATATCCGCAGCCTCTATATTGGTGCGGCCTACGATACCTATGATTTCCTCAAGGGTGTCAACCGGCTGGAAGGTGAAATCGTGCAAGGGCTGGATATTTTCGACGCAACCGACCGTAACGATCTGCGCTCGCGCTCCAATGCCGATACTGCCTTTACCCGGATTGAGACCAGCTATACCCGCCTGCAATACCTGACTGACCGTTTCTCCGGCTTTGTCGGTGTCTCGGGGCAATACGCCTTCGATGCGCTTTATGCCTCGGAAGAATTCGCCATTGGCGGCGAGCCGTTCGGCACTGCCTACGATCCGGCGGAGATTACCGGCGATCATGGCGTTGCGGCACGCGCCGAATTGCGCTACAGCGATGCCCTGCCGGAATACTATCTCGATACCTACCAGCTCTATATTTTCTACGATGGCGGCAAGGTATGGAACCGTAACCGTTTCGCTGGCGAGGAAGCCAACGAATCCCTGACCTCGACCGGGGCGGGGGTGCGCTTTAGTCTGTATGAGAATATTGCCGGAACGTTCGAGGTTGCCGTGCCGCTGACGCGTGATGTCTCGGCTGAAGGCTCTGACGGCGACGACGTGCGCGGTTTCTTCTCGCTGAATTATTTGTTCTGATCCTCAGAGTACGGCGTCATCAGGGCATGAAGGCGGCGATCTGACGGGCGATTTCCTGCGGGTCAAAACCGGTATGGTCAACTTCATCGTAAAAGATGCCCTTTTTAGGTTCCTTTGCCGCCGCCAGTAAGGCTTCTCCATGCGCGGCGGGAATCACCGTATCCTTGCGGCCATGAAACAGCAGCAGCGGCGCATGGATCGAGGCAATCCGGCTAATTGAGTCGAACCGGTCACGCAGCAGCAGCTTCACCGGCACATACGGGTATAACTCCGCCGCCCGGTCGGCAACCGAGGTATACGGCGCTTCCAGCACCACCCGTGCGACTTTGTATTCCGTGGCCATGCGCACGGCGACACCCGATCCCAGCGATTCGCCGTAGAGATAAACACGCTCGGGCGGTAATCCGTGCGTCGTATTCAGCCAGCCGAGTACAGCCCGTGCATCGCTGAAAATCCCTGCCTCGCTCGGCGTGCCCTCGCTGTCGCCAAACCCCCGATAACTCAGCGCCAACACCCCAAATCCCATTGCCTGCATGGGGTTCAGCTTGTAAGCGCGCATCCCCAGATGTCCGGCATTGCCGTGGAAATAGACGATTACCGGCATTCCCTGACCTGGCGCGGAAAACCAGACGGTCACCTGCGTGCCGTCTTCCGCTGCGATGCGCAATTTCTCAAATCCTCTCAGGCCGAAGGCTTGGGGGTTTAGCTCAATACGCTCAGGATGATAAATCAATTTGCGCTGGCTCAGCGTCAGCGCCAGCAGCAGAGCAAGATACAACAGGACGATAATCGCAAGGAAGGTCGGCATAGAACGGCGCATGGGCTTGCAAAAATGGAAATCATTAACCAGTATAGCAGATATTCCCGGAGGGTTGGCATGCCATTATACCATTTTTTGCTCAGCACGCTGATGTTACTGGTCTTCTATTGTGATTTTACCAGCTACCGCATCCCCAACTGGCTGAATCTCTCCGTGTTGCTGCTTTATCCGCTCTTCGTACTGACCATCGGCGGTATTGACTGGGTGGAAGGATTGTATGGTTTTGCCGCTGTGTTCACCGGAGGGTTCCTGCTGTTTGCATTCCGCATCGCCGGAGGCGGGGATATCAAGCTGCTCTCGGCGCTGGCGCTCTGGTGCGGCTGGGGAGAAACCCTGCTGTCATTTATCCTGTGGACCGCCGTGGCAGGAGGCATGTTCGGGCTGGCGCTCCTGCTTGCGCGCCCTATCGCGCCGTGGGTAGCCATGAAGCTGGGTCAGGATCGTGTGCCACGCGTCTTTACCCATAACGAGCCGTTGCCTTACGGGCTGGCGATTGCCGGGGTTTTTCTCGTGCTATTATGGATGGGTGAAATCCCCGGCCTGCCCGAGCGCTGGGATACAGTGCTGCAACAATTCTAACAGTTTGCGGAAAAACGTTTTGGCGAGGAGATTTTCAGGCGTTTTTGCCCGCAGAACCGGAGTGTACGTGAAGGTACATGAGGATTCGAGGACAAAAACAACGACAAAATCACCCGCCAAAATAGTTTTTCCGCAAACTGCTAGATAGTGTCGTCATGAGATAGTGAATTTGTTATAATGCAGCCTTATTCACCCTAAGAATGAGGTTTTCCAATGGTTGCAGCACATCGGCGTCATGATATATCGGATAAAGTATGGTCGTTATTAGAGCCGCTTTTGCCTGGTAGGGCTGGCGCCTGGGGCAAGGAGGCAAAAGACAACCGAACATTTATCAATGCT
>JAKFYP010000023.1 GCA_021730835.1 Alphaproteobacteria bacterium | reverse complement strand
CCTCGTGGAAGTTACCCCGCCGCCCGCTCCCAAGGCGCAAAGCTACGCCCAGCCCGCCTTGTGGGAAGACGACTAGCAGTTTGCGGAAAAACTATTTTGTCGTTGTTTTTGTCCTCGAATCCTCATGTACCTTCAAGTACACTCCGGTTCTGCGGGCAAAAACGCCTAAAAATCTCCTCGCCAAAACGTTTTTCCGCAAACTGCTAGGTGTATTTCTCGACATGTTGTTCACGGCGTAGCGATTGAAGCCTGGATTTCCGCATCGCCTTCGGCTCCTCGCAATTGACAAAAAACCGAGTTTGCAGAGATGCCCAATGATCTCAAACCCGATTACAAACTGAATTTCTCGCCAAGATAGACGCGGCGCACTTCGTCGTTGCGGACAATCGCATCCGGCGTGCCTTCCATCAGCACCACCCCGTCATGCAGGATATAGGCGCGGTCAATAATATCCAGCGTATCGCGCACGTTATGGTCGGTAATCAGCACGCCGATACCCCGATCTTTCAGATGCGACACCAGTTCGCGGATATCAGTCACGGCGATGGGGTCAATCCCGGCCAGCGGCTCGTCGAGCAGGATGAAAGACGGGTTGGCGGCCAGCGCCCGGGCAATTTCCACCCGGCGACGCTCACCGCCGGAGAGTTGCAATGCCGGGGCATGGCGCAAATGGGTAATCGAGAAATCCCCGAGTAATTCGTCAAGCCGCCGCTGGCGCTTGGCGGCGCGCCTTTCGTTGACTTCGAGCACCGCCATGATGTTTTGCTCAACCGTCATCCCCCGAAAAATCGAGGCTTCCTGCGGCAGGTAGCCGATCCCCAGCCGGGCACGGCGATACATCGGCAGGTTGGTAATATCCTTGCCGTCGAGCAGGATGCGTCCGTAATCAACGCTGATCAGCCCGGTAATCATATAAAAACAGGTAGTTTTCCCGGCCCCGTTCGGCCCGAGCAAACCAACCGCCTCGCCACGATGCAGCGTCATGTTGACATCGCGCACCACCGGCCTGCGGGCATAACGCTTGGCGATGTTCTCGATCACCAGCCCGGCTTGCGTAGCGACCAGCGTAGGCCGCGTGATTGTTTGCTCATCAGTTTGCATTTTTTGGCACGAACACCGCCTTGACGCGGCCCCCGTCCTCCTGCCCGCCCGCCGTGACCACGCTTTGCCCTTTGGCGAAATCGTAGACCAGCTTGCTGCCCTTCAATACATTTTCCCCACGCGTGAGGACGACATTATCCGACAAGTATACCTTTTTTGCATCCACATCGTAAATGCCTTTTGCGCCGCTAGCCGTCTCCCCGGGTGTCGAGAGAAACACCTTGCCGGTTGCCACGATCCTGCTGACCGCGTTATCCAGCCCGGCCTGTTTGCGTTCGTCCTGCTCACGGTAATGCACGGTCATGGCGTCGGCGTTGAGCACCACGTTGCCCTGCACGGCCTTGACGTTGCCTTTGAAGGTAGCCGTGCGCTGCGGCTGGATCACTTCGAGGCTGTCGGCGGTAATCTCAATCGGCTTGTCGCTGTCACCCAGCGCCGCTGGCTCAGCATGGATGGAGGCGGCAAAGAACACGGCTGTCAGAAACAAGAAAAAGCTGAAACCTGAAACCTGAAACCTGAACATCACTTCTTCTCCGGGTGGATAATCAGCGACACCGGCCCGTCAAATACGAACCGCTCACCCCGGTCGTAGACCGTCAGCCCCTTCGCATGAATATAGCCTATCGGGCCATGCGCTTCCAGTTCCATATCCACCCGGGCCATGCCGCCGCGCATATCCACCGACACCCGTTCCGTCGTTACCTCATAGCCGCCGTCATGATAAAGCTGCACCTTGCCGTTTAAAAGCAGCCCTTCCGTCGCCATATCAATCGTGCCCTGCGCGGCATGCACCACCAGCCACGAGGCATCGCCCAGCGTCATATCGGCCTCGACATTTTGCAGGATAACGGTGTTCTCATCCTGCTGAATCGCCTGATCGGCAGTGACCATATAAGGCTGCATTTTACTATCCGTGCCCTGATAACGCGGCTTGCTCATCACCGGGCTGGTTGCCGGAGCCTCCTCGCTTCCGGCGAACACCAGCCGCATGCCTGCTTTATCACCTTTGAGCAGCGGCAAAACGATCACTGTACCCAGCAGGAGCAGTATAGCGAGGCTCAGAAGCAATTTGGAGAGGCGAACAAAACGGGTATAGCGGCCCAGCCTTTCAAGCAACTGGCTGCGGTCAGGTAACCCCTGCACAGGGCCGAAACTGCGGGAGCGAGCCATCAGACCACCCCGGCCCGCAGGCAATCGTGGATATGCAGGATGCCACACGGCTTGCCATCCTCAACGACGAACAGGCTGGTAATGGAACGCGTATTCATCAGGTTGACGGCCTCAACCGCCAGCGCTCCCGGTGCGATACTGCGCGGATTCGCCGTCATAATCGCCCGTGCCGGTAGCGAAAGCAACCCGTCGTCCCGCGCATGGCGGCGTAAATCGCCGTCGGTGATGATCCCGGCCAGTTTGCCCGCCTTATCGACTACTCCGGCGCAACCAAACGATTTGGCCGTCATCTCCACCAGTACCTCACGCATCGGCATATCTCCGGCAACCAGCGGCAAACTGTCACCCGTGTGCATCAGTTCATGAATTTTTAGCAGCCCCTGCCCGAGCTTGCCGCCCGGATGCAGTAATTTGAAATCATCGCGGGTGAATCCCTTACGCTCAAGCAGCGCCATCGCCAGCGCATCGCCCCATGCCATCATCATCGCCGTGGAGGTCGTCGGCGCGCCGGTCGGTGAGGCTTCGGGAATATCGGGCAACACAATCGGAATATCGGCGGCCTGCACCAGCATGGATTCGGCGCGGCGCACCAGCGCGATCATCGGGATGCCAAACCGCTTGGCGTAGGCGATAATGGCTTCAAGTTCCGCCGTTTCCCCGGAATTAGAAAGCATCAGCAGCACGTCGTCTCCGGTGAGCATGCCAAGATCACCGTGGCTGGCTTCCGCCGGATGTACGAAATGCGCGGGCGTGCCGGTCGAAGCCATCGTAGCGGCAATCTTGCGGGCGACATGGCCGCTTTTGCCCATGCCGGTGACGATCACCCTGCCCCCGCAGGCGGCGACGCATTCGACGGCATTGATAAACCGCTCATCCAGCGCATCGGCGACGGCGCGCAAGCCTTCGATTTCCTGCTCGACGGTCGCCCGCCCACTGGTTATATCCCGGTTGACCTGCATCTCTTTCGTCATGGTGGGTAACTGATTGCCTCTCATAAGGCTCCTAACAGTTTGCGGAAAAAGGTTTTGGCGAGGAGATTTTCAGGCGTTTTTGCCCGCAGAACCGCAGTGTACTTGAAGGTACATGAGGATTCGAGGACAAAAACAACGACAAAATCACCCGTCAAAATAGTTTTTCCGCAGACTGTTAATGCGCGAAAATATCTTCTGCCGCCCAACCCGCCAGATCAAGCGCGGCGCGGGCCGGGATGCAATCCATCACGCGCTGCGCCAGTGTTAGCCTGCCGCAGGCTTCAAGCCGCCCGTCCAGCGCTTCCTTCAACTGATGCAGATAAAGCACATCAGCGGCAGCGTAAGCAATCTGTTCTTCGCTCAGTTCCGCCGCCCCCCAGTAGGAAGTCTGCTGCTGCTTGGAAATCTCAATGCCAAGAATTTCCCGGCATAAATCACGCAAGCCGTGACGGTCGGTATAGGTGCGGCACAGGCGCGAGGCGGTGCGCGTGCAATAGAGCGGCCCGGCCTCTACCCCCAGATATTGCATCAGGATCGCCACATCGAACCGGGCGAAATGGTAGATTTTCGGGCGCGAGGTATCAGCCAGAAGTTTTTTCAGATGCGGCGCGTCATAGCGCGCTTCGGGGAAATGCACCAGATGCGCATCGCCGCATCCGTCGGAAATCTGCACGACACACAGCCGGTCACGCACATTATTCAGCCCCATCGCCTCAGTATCAACGGCGAGGCTTCCCCGAAAAGAAACATCTTCCGGCAGGTCATTATTATGCAAATAATTGGTAATGGCACTTCTCCCGCTCAGGACACACTGGCGCTTTTTACCACTGCCCCCGGCGTGGGTACAGGCAAAAAACATAAAAGGGAGAGAAAAAACCGCGATTAAAACCCGGTATCTTCCGGAGGGTGAGAACGTGAGCCGCCTGAGGCAACCATGCGGCCTGATGGACTCTGCGAGGCGGCAATCTGCTCAAGCGAGGGCAGCACCTTGTTGCGCCCACTGTTTTTGGCGTCGTATAGCGCGACATCGGCCCGTTTCAGCAGGTCATGGGCGCTGTCGCCATCGAGCTTTAGCGTTGCAAATCCGATGCTGATCGTTTTATGGATGATTTTATCGGCGTGCGAGATAGCGAAGGGATAGGCTTCTATCTTGGTGCGCATACGCTCTGAGATTTCATAGGCCGCCACCACATCGGTTTCCGGCATCAGCACGATAAACTCCTCACCGCCATGCCGCGCCGCCGTATCGGCGCTACGCGTCGAACTGGCAATCAGCAGGGAAAGCTGCACCAGCACTTCGTCCCCGACATCGTGACCGTAGGTATCGTTGACCGATTTGAAATGATCCAGATCCAGCATCATCGCCGATAACGGCTTGCGGTTGGCCATTGCCTGATTGACCATGTTTTGCAGGTGGGCGTTGAGATAATGCCGGTTATATAACCCGGTGAGCTGATCGGTAATTGCCATCGAAACGCTGGCCTGATAGCTCTCCTTGAGCGCCTCCTGATATTTCTTGCGGCGAATCTGGGTTTTCACCCGCGCCTTCATTTCGTTGGTATCCACCGGCACGATCAGGTAATCGTTGATGCCCAGTTCCAGCCCTTTGAGCATCAGCGGGGTATCATCCTCATCCACCATCATGACGATGGGCACATGGCGTAATTCCTCAAAATTCTTGATTTGGGAAGCCAACCTCAACCCGTCGGAATCCATCAGTTGCGTGCTGACGATCACCAGATCGAGTGTCGGCGCGTGCTTCGCCACCTCTTCCTTCGCATGCTCCACTTCAGTGACGAGCGTCACCCGGTAATTCTCTTTCAGCGTTTCCTCAATACGGTTGGCCTGCACCACGTCGTCATCAATCACCAGCACATGCGAGCCGGATACATCCGAGGCAAAAATATTCTCATTCTCCCCGAGCACCCCCATTTGCAGACCGGTTTTCTCGCGTAGCCGCAATTCGTCGAGCAGCACCTTGATGCGCACCAGCGAACGCACGCGGGCAAACAGCGCGGTATCGTTGATCGGCTTGGTGATAAAATCGTCCGCTCCGGCTTCAAGGCCGTTCACGCGGTCGGAAATCTCATTGAGCGCCGTGACCATCACTACGGGGATATGGGAAACCTCGATATCCTCCTTGAGCTTGCGGCAGGCGGTAAAGCCGTCCATACCGGGCATCATAACATCGAGCAGGATCAGATCGGGTTTATGTTTTTTGGCCTGAGTGATGGCCTCGAAGCCATCCTTTGCGGTGATAACGTCGTAATATTCTCCCACCAGCTTGGCTTCCAGCAACTTGACATTTGCCGGAACATCGTCAACTACCAGTATAAGTGCCGTCATGCCCCTAGCTGCGCTTCTTCGTTGAGGAACCTGCGTACCGCACCGAGAAAATCGCTGATCGAAATGGGCTTGGAGATATAGGCCTCACACCCGGCGCGAAGTATTTTTTCTTCATCGTCCTTCATGGCGAACGCCGTGACCGCGATAATCGGGATATGGGCAATATCCGAATCGGCCTTAATGCGTTCGGTCACTTCCAGACCGGATATTTCCGGCAATTGAATATCCATCAGGATCAGATCCGGCATCAGGGTTTTCGTTAACCCAATCGCCTCCCTGCCCTCCTTGGTTTCCTGCGTTTCATAGCCGTTGGCGTTGAGCAGGTCACGAAACAGTTTCAGATTCAGGTCGTTGTCTTCAACGATCAGGATCATCTTTTTATCGCGTTTCTGGTTCACGGGTATCGCTTGTATGTGCACGGTTGCATTCCCATTTTGCGGCGTATTTCAGCGCCATTCCTTTGTAACATGGCAAGGGTTAAAATAACGTTTAAACCTGCCGCAGGGCATAGTTGCATCAGAATGTATCAAGATCAAGCAAATGACGTGCCGTATCGAGGTATCGCCTGCCTGCTTCGCACGCATGGTGGACTGCGCGTGACAGTGGCAACGCTTCCCGTACACTAATCAGTTTAATCAGCATGGGCAGATTCAACCCGGCCAGCACCTCCACCGATTTGCCCTGCATCAGTGAAATTGCCAGATTACAGGGGATTCCGCCGAACAAATCGGTTGCTACGATCACCCCCCGCCCGGTATCCACCGCCTCCATCGCTTCTATGATTCGCTCGCGGCTCAGGGCAAGGTCGCTTTCCGGGTCAACGCCGACCACCTCGAAGCGCTCCTGCTTACCCATAATATGTTCGACTACTTTCAGCAGGTTATCCGCCAGTGCGCCGTGCGTTACCAGTACCAGACCAATCATTCGCTGCCGTTATCCGTTGCTGCAATATTATTTCCTGCCCTTTTCGGGCTTTACACAGCAACATCATACCTAAAAAACCTGCAATACTCAATTTTACTTTTTTGCAGGCGCGAAATTCAGCCGATTTTCAACTCCCGGTGGCGCACGCTAGTGACATAGCCCTCATTTTCCAGATGTTTACCCAGCTCTTCGGCCAGATAAACCGAACGGTGCTTGCCGCCGGTGCAGCCAAACGCCACGGTCAGCAACCGCCTGCCCTCCTCCCGCCAGCGCGGCAGGAGCAGCGCCATGATTCCCTGAATCTGCTGCAAAAAAGGCAAAAACAGCGCGTCCTGTGCGACATACTCCCCTACTTCCGGCTCCTGCCCCGTTTTGGGGCGAAGCGCCGCGTCGTAATGAGGATTTCTCAGGAACCGCACATCAAATACCAGATCCGCCTCCCGTGGAATCCCCGCCTTATAGGAGAAGGAAAGCACCTGCACCCTCAGCCCGTCCTCACTGCGGCGGAAACGCTCAAGCATATGACGTTCCAGATCGCGGGGCGAAAACAGGCTGGTATCGAGCACCTCATCGGCGGATTCGCGCAAGGGAGCCAGAAAATCAATCTCGGCGGCGATGCCGTCGGGGATGCGCCGGTCGGGCGAAAACGGGTGCGGGCGGCGGGTTTCCTGAAACCGCGCCATCAGGGTATCGCTGTCGGAAGCTAAAAACAGCAGGCGGCACGCCATGCCGCTACGGGCTTTCAGTTCATCCAGCGCCTCAAAAAACCGCCCCGGCGTAAAGCCGAAACTGCGAATGTCGCATCCCAGCGCCAGCGCCACATTCTGCCCGCGCAACGCTTCGGTGACTGACAACAGGGCTTCAAGCGGCATGTTGTCAATCACCTGATAACCGGCGTCCTCCAGCGCCTTGAGGGCCACCGATTTCCCCGCGCCCGAATAGCCGGTAACAACAAGAATGGTGTGCATAAGAAATTGTCTGCCGGTTCCGATCCAGCCAGAATTAATCTGTGTTCAGGTTCGCAAAGAACATAAGTAACTTCCTGAAGAGAATCCCTTAACCGGGACTCTCTCCTCCATCTTCTCTCAATTCCCTATGCAAACGCCTCTTCCCATGTGCCGATCGTGGCGGCCTTGGTGTATTCGGTCACGCGGTTCTCGAAGAAATTGGTATGCTCAACGCCGTTTAAGATTTCATCCATCCACGGCAGCGGGTTTTTTTCGATCTTATAGAGCGCATTCAGCCCAAGCTGCATCAGGCGGCGGTCGCCGATATAGCGGATATAACGCTTCACATCGGTAGCGGTCAGCCCCTCGATGCCGCCGACGCCGAAAGCAAGGTCAATGAACGCATCCTCCAGTGTCACGATGGTATCGCAGATTTTATAAATCTCGCGGTGATGCTGTTCGGTTTCCACTTCCGGGTTTTCCTGAAGGAAGGTGCGATACAGCCGGATAATAGACTGGGTATGCAGGGTCTCGTCCCGCGCCGACCATGCGACGATCTGCCCCATGCCTTTCATCTTGCCGAAACGCTGGAAGTTGAGCAGGATGGCGAAGGATGCAAAGAGTTGCAGCCCCTCGGTGAACGCCCCGAAGGCGGCGAGCGTCTGCGCTATGCCGTCTTTGGTTTCCGTGCCGAACTGGTGCATGTAGTCGTATTTATCCTTCATCTCCTTGTATTTGAGGAAGGCCTGGTACTCGGTTTCCGGGATACCGAGCGTATCGAGCAAATGCGAATAGGCGGCGATATGGATGGTTTCCATATTGGAGAACGCCGCCAGCATCATCTGCACTTCCGTCGGCTGGAAAACGCGGGAGTAATGCCGCATATAGCAGTTGTTGACCTCGATATCCGACTGGGTGAAAAAGCGGAAAATCTGCGTGAGCAAATGCTTCTCATCGGCGGAAAGCACGGCCTTCCAGTCTTTCACGTCGTCGGCCAGCGGCACTTCCTCGGGCAGCCAGTGAATGCGCTGCTGCATCAGCCAGGCGTCATACGCCCACGGGTAGTTGAACGGCTTATAAATCGGTTCGGCGTCGAGTAGGGTCATGGTTGCTCCGTAGTGGTGAGGGGTTTATTCGTCATTGCCCGAATTTGCGTGAGCAAATTATAGGGCAATCGTAAAGTGAATCACGAGATTGCCCTATAATTTTTTCCGACGCTTCGTTTGAAAAAATTCGGGCAATGACGAGGTCATGTTATTTCTTCATATAAATCTTTCCAGTCCGGATTCATTTTTTCTATTAAGGCGACTTTCTGTTCACGTTTATATTTCTTTAGCCGTTTTTCGCGGCTGATTGCCTGTTCCATTGTGTCGCAGACTTCATAATACACAAGGGATTTAATGTTATATTTTTTGGTAAACCCATCAGCTAAGCTTTGCTTATGTTCATAAATTCTTTGAGGAAGCCGGGAAGAAACTCCTGTATACAGCGCTCCATCTCTTCTATTTGCCATGATATACACTGCAATGGTTTCATAACGGCTCATAGAGTCTTCTTATGTTTTCGTTATTGCCCGAATCGCGAAGCGATTATAGGGCAATCTGGTGATATACAGCGCGAGATTACCCTATAATTTTGCTATGCAAAATTCGGGTAATGACGGGTGTATCGTTTCATTTATGCTTCCAACCTCTAACCCTCAATTTCCTAACTTCCAACCTCCAATCTCCGCTTCTCCCTCAATGCTTCTCCCGCTCCCGCATGTGGCGGTCGATCAGGTCTTTCATCACGGACTGCCACGGGATATGGCGCTCTTTGGCTTCCCGCAACAGGAATTCGTATTTACGCCGCGACATGGGAAAAGTGATTTCAACGGTGTCTTTTTCCTTTTCTTCATCGCTGCTCAGGACATACACAGGCCATGATTTCAGTTCTTCGGGCGGAGGAAGAAAGTCTTTGAGCGGTTTATCTTCCATACCGTCCATTTCACCGTGGTCATCCGTATAACCGTCCTCATCCATTTTCCGTTCATAATATTTTCTCCCTTTTCGCCAATATCCCGCCCCAAAAATGCGGATGACGTTTCCACGCAAAGTAAAGCGAACCGTCATGATTTTACCATTAACGCGGCCAAGACAAAAGAACCGTTCTTCCTGCTGGCTATGACCTGTATCAGGAACGATCACGCGATTGACAAGCCCATAGGGCGCGCTCAGAAC
>JAKFYP010000209.1 GCA_021730835.1 Alphaproteobacteria bacterium | reverse complement strand
GATCGCCGTATCTATGAGGGAGGCAACCCCATTCAGTTTTTCACCCTGACCTACAGCGCCCCGAAATGGCTTCCCGATGGTTTTCGGGATCTGTTGCGCGGCATACGCTATCCTTTTATCCGTGACAGTATGGGCCGCACCGGCGAAGCGCGCCGCTTTATGAAAAATCCGGTTGATTATTACTCGCAGGAGGATAGCCGCTGGCACAAACGCTGGATACGCGTAGCCGGGGCAAAGGAATATACCGATGCAATGATTCTCCCGGCGCTGAAAAATGAAGCGGGCGATTTCCTGCCCTTGGAGGATTTACACCGAAAATGCCGCCATATTACTTTTGTCGGCGACAGTTTCGGCAGCGCTTTCGGCCAGCAGGTCGGCAACTATCTGCGGCATTGCCTCCGGGAGTCAAAACAATTCGCAGAAGCAGAGGTTGCCGATCTGCTGAGCGATATCGTGTTTATCGGCGCGTCGAATATTCCCCGCACCGAGGGAACCAATAAATTCACCGGCATCTATTTCGAGGGCCGGGGGGATCAGAAGATCGAGGTAGCACGCCATCTCAACGATGTACGGAAACTGGTGCGCGCCGCCCACACCACCATTAAAACATTCCGCGATACGGCCCAAATGTGGAAAAATTCTCACGCGCCGGATACGCCGCCTGACGATGAGCAAATACTGATTATGAATTTGCAGGCGCGTATTGAAGCGTTTGAGAAACAATACGGCAATGAAGCCATAACGGATGAGATAAGGGAGGCCATTACCGCGCTAAAACGGGAAGGAACGGCCATCGTTCCCGAGGATATTACATCCAGCGCGCCATTTGACGTGATTCAGCGATTCCTGAACGAAACAGGGAGCGGGCAAAATGGTGCATGGCCTCCGGCGCGTATCCGCCCTAACCCTTATGCGCGAAAATATAAGGAACCCTACGGCAGGCACGATGTAAGCCTGCAACTGCGAATGGTGGATAAGGGAGCGGTCGTCCTGTTCGATGTCCCGGAGTCAATCAACGTGACGGTAAAAGACCGGGGGGGAACATATGTTCGTCACTATGCCAATCAGGAAAAGCATCAGACATACAGCTATGTGGATCCGCTCGAATACCACTACGATCACGCCTATCTGTATGAGCGCGTTCTGCGTAATGCGGTGATGCGCCCCGACGATGAAAAAATAACCGCGCAAACATTACTGCAAACATCTTCGCGGCCATTGGTGAAGGAATATGCTTCCGTAAAGCGGGAGGGGCGGGTTAACCGGCATCTCAACCGGATTATCGGTGATCCGGCATGCTATGATGCCCCGGATTTTGCGCCGGTGGCCAACTCCGAAAGCGAGCGGGAAAGAACGCATATCTTGCGAATTCTGGATGAGCATACAGGGGCTGGCGGTGGCGGCGAGAGAAACGGCGTCGAGCAAGAGCGGCGGGTGATTGCCGAATCTGTTGCCCCGGCTACGAATGTGGGGATACCGGAGATGCAACATAACGGCATGACAGGGGATGCGGACGCGCCTGAGAAAATAAATGATAACATCCGGGGCACGCGCTGAGTGTGAAATTTTGGTGACAATTGCGGGTAAAGCTGTATCGCCATTGACAAGAACCCCGCATCGCTGGCCAATAGGGCATGCGTAAAAAGAACGAACGGCATCATTTACTGACCCGCCGGGTGCTGGTGCTCGGCGGGGTCAAGCTGGCCGCCGTTTCCACCCTGATCGGGCGGTTGTATTACCTGCAATTCGTGCGCTCGGATACCTATCGCACGCTGGCGGAGGATAATCGGGTTAATCTCCAGCTCATTCCCCCGCCACGCGGCGAGATTCTTGATACGAACGGCGTGCCGATGGCGGAAAACCAAACCTATTACAAGGCGGTGCTGACCAAAGGAGATAAGGAAATTTCGGCGCAAACCCTGTCACGCATGGCTGAATTGCTGGAAATCAGCCCGCAGGAGAAGCAGGAACTCGATAAGCAATTTGCCGCGTTATGGAAAGGCCGCACCATGACCGTGCGCGAAAGTCTGGATTGGAGCAAATTATCACGGCTTGAATTCCATACGCCTGATCTGCCGGGGGCAGGGATCGAATCGGGGCAGGCCCGGTATTATCCGTTTGCGGAGATGGCGGCGCATCTGATTGGCAATGTCGGCTCGGTGGAGAAAAAGGATCTGGAGCCGAACCAGCCGATGCTCAAGCTGCCGGGGTTTAAGATCGGTAAAAGCGGTGTGGAGAAGAGTTTTGACCGGCGGTTGCGGGGTACGGCGGGCCTGCGGCATCTGGAGGTCAACGCCGCCGGTCTGGCGGTACGCGAATTGAAGCGGCAGGAGCCGGAGCCGGGGGAGAATATTCGCTTGACACTTGACAGCCGATTGCAGGAATTCTGTGCGATGCGGCTGCAAGGAGAGAGCGGCTCGGTAGCCGTGATGCGGGTAACGACCGGCGAGGTCATGGCGCTGTGCACGATACCGGGCTTCGATCCCAACCGCTTCAGCACGGGTATTTCGCATGCGTACTGGAAAGAACTGAATGATAATCCAAAAAACCCATTGATTAACAAAGCGATTGCCGGATTGTATCCCCCCGGCTCGACGTTTAAAATGCTCGTCGGGCTGGCGGCGCTGGAGAAGGGCATTGCCAACCTGCATACGCATGTTTATTGCCCCGGCTCTTTTTATCTGGGCCGCCGCCAGTTTAAATGCTGGAAACCGGGAGGGCATGGCTCGGTCAATGTGCTCGAAGCGCTGTCTCAATCCTGCGACGTGTATTTTTACACCATGGCCCAGCGGCTTGGCATTGAGCCGATCGCCGATATCAGCCGCCGCTTCGGGCTGGGCGCGCCCACCGGCATTGCCATCCCCGATGAGAAGGGCGGGGTGATTCCCGATCCTGAATGGAAACGGATACACCGTGCCGAGCCGTGGGTTCCCGGCGATACAGTGAATGCCGGGATCGGGCAGGGTTTCGTGCTGACCACGCCGCTGCAACTGGCGGTGATGGCGGCGCGCATCGCCAACGGGGAATTCGCTGTTTCGCCGCAACTGACCGCACTGCCGCGTGACGCGGTGATCCCGCCGCTGAATGTTGCGCCGGAGCATCTCGATCTGATCCGTACCGGCATGACGCTGGTGGTCAATGGCCCGACCGGCACGGCGCGGGGCAGTAAGCTGCCGGGTGAGGATTTCATCATGGCGGGCAAGACCGGCACGGCGCAGGTGCGCGCTCTGATTCGGCAGGGGGTTGATCAGAACACAATCCCCTGGGAGCATCGCCACCATGCGCTGTTCGTCGCCTACGCCCCGGCGGAAGCGCCGCGTTACGCCATGTCGGTGGTCATCGAGCATGGCGGGGGGGGGGCCAGCACGGCTGCGCCGATCGCCCGTGATATCATGATGAAAATACGCGAACTCGAGATAGAGGGACAAAAAAAGGAGGAGGAAGCCCATGCAAAGCCTTAGCCGTTATCTGGCACGCATCAATCTGGGTGTGCTGGTGCTGGTGCTGTTTCTCAGCGCCGCCGGGCTGCTGATGCTTTATTCCGCTGCCGGAGGAGCTTGGCGGCCCTGGGCGTGGTCGCAATTCGTGCGCTTTATTCCCGGGTTCATTGTCATGATGGGGCTGATCTTTATTCCCGCCGACTGGGTGTTCCGGGGGGCTTACCCGTTTTACGGGTTCTGCCTGCTGCTACTGATAGCGGTTGAGATCATGGGCAGTATCGGCATGGGCGCGCAACGCTGGCTGAGCCTCGGGGGGTTGAACCTCCAGCCTTCGGAGCTGATGAAGCTGGGGCTGATTCTTGCACTGGCGCGCTATTTCCATCGCATTCATCCCAACGAGAAACCCGGTATCCTCTATCTGCTCGTGCCGCTCGGGCTGATGGCTGTGCCTGCCGCGCTGATCCTGCATCAGCCCAATCTCGGCACGACGGCCATCCTGCTGATGACCGGCGTGATGGTATGCTTCGCCGCCGGAGTGCGCTGGATTTATTTCATTACGGCGGGCATCGCCGGGGTTGTCGCCCTGCCGGTCGCCTGGCAATTTCTCCATGACTATCAGAAACAGCGCGTGCTGACCTTTCTCGATCCCGATAAAGACCCGCTGGGAGCCGGATATAATATCATCCAATCCATCATCGCCATCGGCTCGGGCGGGTTGTTCGGGCAGGGTTATCTGCATGGCTCGCAAGGCCAGCTTGATTTCCTGCCGGAGAAACAAACCGATTTCATTTTCACCATGTTCGCTGAAGAATTCGGGTTTATCGGTGCGCTGGTGCTGATTATCTGTTATGTATTGCTGATGGTCTACGGGCTGGTGATTGCCGCCCGCTGCAAGCACCGTTTCGGCTCGCTGATTGCCGCAGGCATCTCGTCCTTGCTGTTTTTACACCTGTTTATCAATATGGGTATGGCGATGGGTATGCTGCCTGTGGTCGGCGTGCCCCTGCCGCTGATGTCTTACGGCGGCTCCAGCCTGCTGACCATGCTGATCGGCTTTGGCCTGCTGCTTTATGTCTGGGCTAACCGCAATGAGGAATTCCGCCGCCACAGCCTGTAGAAAAAACGCGGGGAATTGCTTCCCCGCGTTTCCAGATAGCCGGATCAAGACCTTATACGATGTCAAACGTATAGAGGTTTCCAACATGCGTTTCGTTCGTAATCTGGAGGTTACTGGCAGCAAAAACCAGCATCTCGACAATCGGCCCGATACCGACACTCGGCAGGTTGGGAAATTCGATATAGGCGCTCGAATTCACCTGATGGATGAAAATATCTGGCTCGAACGTGCCGGTAAACTCGAAATGAAGTGTGTCCTCTCCGTCTACGAATCCGCCACTGCTGATGAGATCAAAGTAATGCGTATTAAGGTTGAAGAAGAACGTATCGTTACCGGCACCTCCGGAAAGACGGTTTTCGGTAAGCCCGCTTTCTGTGCCGCCGATCAGCAAGTCGTCGCCATTGCCGCCCACCAGCGAATCAACGCCTGCGCCGCCCACCAGCGTATCGTTGCCATCGCCGCCGTTGAGCGTATCGTTGTCATTGCCGCCCTCCAGCGAATCGTTTTCAGTACCGCCATTGAGCACGTCTTCACCGGCCTCGCCAAACAGCCTGTCATCGCCGCTGTCGCCGTTAAGCGGATCGTTGCCGCCGCCTCCGAAGATGGTGTCATTTCCGGTCCCGCCGGCAATAAAATCGACAGCCTCATAGCCAAAGATACGGTCATTATTATCGCCGCCATTAATATTGTCAGCGTTATCTCCGCCATAAAGTGAATCATTCCCCGCATCGCCGGTGATGAAATTGTCACCAAGCCCGCCATTGATGGTATCGCCGCCGCTTCCACCCTGCAGGTTATCGTTGCCGTCGCCGCCGTTGAGGATATCGTTGCCGTCGCCGCCAAGCAGAACGTCAAAAACGGAGGTTCCGGTCAACACGTCATTGAAAGCCGACCCGTCTACCGCCTCGAAGCCGGAGATCGTATCCGTACCGTAACCGGTAGCGGATCCGGTTGTCAGGTTCACAGCCACACCAGCGGTTGAATCAGTGTAGGATACCCGGTCCGTACCAGTGCCCCCGGCGAGCAAATCGCTGCCAGCACCCCCGAAGATCGTGTCGTTACCGCTGCTTCCGTCGATTGTGTCGCCTCCGTTCCCGCCTGTCAGCAGGTTAGCCAGCGTATTACCGGTAATGGTGTCAGCCTGTGTGGAACCAATAACATGTTCAATATTGCTGAGAGTATCGGTTCCTGCGCCGGTTGCGACTCCGGTAGTCAGGTTGACATTCGCAGCCGTATTGCCGCTGTAATCAACCGTATCGTTACTACCTCCGCCGTCAAGGGTATCGTTACCCGAACCACCGAAAATCGTATCATCGCCGTTGTCGCCGGAGAGATTGTCGCTGCCGCTGCCGCCATTGATCGAGTCGTTACCAGTTCCGCCGCTGATGGTATTGGCGGAAGAATTGCCGGTAAGGTCGTCATCAAAGCCTGAGCCTAAAATGTTATCAATATTGGACAGCGTGTCAGCTCCTTCTCCGGTTGCCGTTCCGACGGACAGGCTAACGGTCACAGCCGTAGCGGAGGACGTATAAGATACGGTGTCCACACCGGCGACGCCGTTAATTATATCGTTGCCTGCGCCACCGCGAATCGTATCGTTACCGTCTTCGCCGCTGAGGCTGTCATTGCCGTTGTCACCGAAGATACTGTCATTTCCCAGCCCGCCGAAGATGGTATTGTTGCCCGTGGAGCCTGTCAGCACATCGTTAAAACTGGTGGCGATGATGCCTTCAATGTTATTTAGAGTATTGAGGCCAAAGCCGGTGGATGTGCCGCTGGCAAGATTCACATTAACGGCTGCGGTTGCGCCGGAAAACGCGACATAATCGACGCTTGTACCACCGTCGAGCGTGTTAATGCCCAGACCGCCGTCTAGCGTATCGCTGCCGCTGCTTCCATCGAGATCGTCGCTTCCGCTGCCACCTTCAATGTAATTGGCTGATGCAGAGCCGGTGATCGTATCGCCAAAACTGGTGCCGATCACTTCCTCAATGCTGCTCAGGGTTTGGCTGCCGATGCCAGCACCTGTTGCGGTGTTGGTCGCCAGATTAACCGTGACAGCACCTGTGGCTGTTGAGAAGATAATACGGTCAGCACCGCTGTCGCCATTGAGCGTGTCAATGCCTGCGCCGCCATCGAGCGTATCGTTGCCGCTGCCGCCGACCAGCGAGTTATTTCCGGCATCACCGGTAATGGAGTCATCGTTGGATGAGCCGGTAACGTTTTCAATTTCAAAAAGCAGATCGTTACCCTGACCGGTTGCCGTCCCGGCCAGCAGGCTGACAGTTACTGCTGCGCCACCGGCGTAACTGATTGTATCAATGCCAATATTCCCTTCGCCATTGTCGCCGTAAATGTAATCATTGCCTGCTTCGCCGAATAACGTATCATTACCATCACCCCCAACCAGCGCGTCATTTCCGCTGCCGCCGTAGAGCGTGTCATTACCTTCTTCACCGAGCAGGAGATCCGCATCATTGCCTCCGTCGAGCGAATCATTATTCGCTTCTCCGTGCAGCGTATCAATGCCATTGCCGCCAAGAATCGTATCGTTACCATTTCCACCGAGGAAAACGTCATTGCCGTCCCCGCCGTCCCCGTAATCATCTCCCGAGCTTAAATTGGCGCCGTCATCGCCAGCATAAAGATAAACCGTATCGTCGCCCAAACCGGACAGAACAATATCTTCGTTCCCCGGAGTCGCATCGTCCCAACCGTTAATCAGATCACCCTGATCTGTACCAAAAACAACATTCGACATATAAGCTCCTGCTAGAAAATGGAAAGGATTGCACAATCGCAAACCTCAAGTAATCTTTTCTGCGCGAAGGTGCAACAGGAATTTACGGATAGATTAAAAAATTATGCGAATGCGAAAAGATAGCGATATACTATCCCAGCTTTTCCACGCGGGGGCGGTGACGCCCTTCTGCGAACGGAGTGGCAAGAAACGCCTCCACCACGGTATTGGCTGTTTGCTCATCAATCACCCGCGCCCCCAGCGCCAGTATATTGGCGTCGTTATGTTCGCGGGCGAGGCAGGCGGCTTCCGGTGTATGACACAAAGCGGCGCGGATACCCGGATAGCGGTTGGCGGCGATGCTGACGCCGATGCCCGATCCGCAGATGACAATGGCCGTATCAGCCTCTCCCCGGAGGACGCACTCAGCGGCGGCGCGGCCAAAATCGGGATAATCCACCGACTCCCCGGAATGTGTGCCAAGATCAATCACATGGTGACGGTCTTCGAGATGCCCCCGTAAATGCTCTTTGAGGCGGTATCCGGCGTGGTCGGCGGCGATGGCGATGGTGTGCATAATCTCCCCTTTGAACAGGGTTAATTGCTTCTTTATATGGGTAATATGTTTGCAAGCAAACAGAATTCCTCGATGGAAAGCGTCTCGGCGCGGCGGGTCGGGTCTATTCCTGTGTTCGTGAGCCACATTTCTGGCGCAGGCATCAGGGATCGCAACGCCGAGCGCAGCATTTTGCGGCGCTGGCCGAATGCCGCTGCGAGGAGCCGCTCCAGCGCGTCCCATGATGCCGGGTATAACGGTTGCGGCCTCGGTGTCAGCCGGATCACCGAAGAGGTGACTTTAGGCGGCGGGCTAAAACATCCCGGCGGCACGTCAAACAGTAACTCCACCTCGCACAGCCACCCGGCCGGCACCGACAGCCGCCCGTAAGCTTTCGTATCCGGCTTCGCGGCGATACGCTCCGCGACTTCTTTTTGAAACATCAGCACCAGCGAGCGGTAGCATGCCGCATCCGCCGCCAGTTGCTTCAGCCAGAGCACCAGCAGAGCCGTGCCGATATTATATGGCAGGTTGGAGACAATCATGCGCGGCGGCGGGGCAAGCGATGCCAGATCGGTTTTCAGCGCATCGCCCTCGCGGATATGCAGCCGCCCCGGATGTGCCTGCCCGAGCGCTTCGAGCACCGGGATGCAGCGCCGGTCTTTCTCAACCACCGTGACATCCACGGCGTCACTGGCCAACAGGGCTTGCGTCAGCGCGCCTTGCCCGGGGCCGACTTCGAGGATGCGCATACCCTCCAGCCTGCCGCAGGCCCGCAGAATACGGTCCGTCATCTGCCGGTCGTGCAGGAAATGCTGGCCAAGGGATTTTCGGGCGGGGATCAAAAGGTTACTTCAGGCCGATCATGCCTTCCGGCGCACTGACCCGGCCCGCGACCGTGCCTGCCATCGGGTAGGCGCAATAATCGGCGGCGTACCAGGCACTTGGGCGCAGATTGCCGCTTCTGCCCGGCCCGCCGAAAGGCATATTGCCCGCCGAACCGGTGGTCGGGCGGTTGCGGTTGACGATTCCGGCGCGTATTTCCGTTTGAAACCAGTCCCATAGCTGATCGTTATCGCTCAGCAGGCCGGCGGAAAGCCCGTATTGCGTATTATTCGCTTCGGCGATGGCCGCCGGGAAATCGCGCACACGAATAATTTGCAGCAGCGGCCCGAAATATTCGCGGTCTTCTCGTTCAGTAAGTGCGGTCACGTCAATCAGCCCGGGCGTGAGAAACAGTGATTTTTCGCCCAGCCGCTCAATACGCCGCAATACCCTGCCTCCTGCTTTCTCCAGCCGGTCAATCCCCTGCAACAGATTTTGCGCCTGTAATTCGTTAATCAGCGGCCCCATATATGGCTCGGGCGTATCGGTATATGCGCCGATACGCACCCGCCCGATCTGCGCGGTCAACTCCTCGATGAATAAATCCCCCTCCGCGCCGACCGGCACGATCAGCCGCCTTGCGCAGGTGCAGCGCTGGCCGCTGCTCATATAAGCCGATTGAATGGCAATCAGCGAAGCCGCTTCAAGGTTGCGCACATCGTGAAAGACCAGCGGATTATTGCCGCCCATTTCCAGCGCCAGCATCACTTCCGGCCTGCCTGCCAGCCCTTCGTGGATTTTTTTGCCCGTGGCGTAGCTGCCGGTAAACAGGATACCGTTGAGATCACGATGCGCCGCCAGCGCCATACCGGTTTCCCGTCCGCCCTGCACGAGGTTGAGCGCCCCGGCGGGCAATCCGGCATCCTCCCAGCATTTGACCAGAAATTCACCCGTGGCCGGAGTTTCCTCGCTTGGCTTGAAGACCACCGTATTTCCGGCCAGCAGCGCCGGAACAATATGGCCGTTGGGCAAATGCGCCGGGAAATTATACGGCCCGAATACCGCCATCACACCCAGTGGCCGGTGCGTCAGTTGCTGGATGACGCCGCCCTTTTCCTC
>JAKFYP010000054.1 GCA_021730835.1 Alphaproteobacteria bacterium | reverse complement strand
GGTCTACGAGGATGCGCGGGATACGGTGAAGCGGCTGGCGTCGGCTGGTTTGAACATTGCCGGAAAATTCGTTGAAAACGCCATGAGTCAGGGCCACGGCACGGGCAGGGGGATGTAAGTGATAAATCCGGCTTGCATAATAGTAACGTATATGTTACTATTATGATTGAAATAAGAGAATATATCACAGCGGAGAAGGAGAGTCCGTTTGCGCGCTGGTTTGATGGGCTGGACACCCGGGCGGCCCTCAAAGTGAACACCTGCATTACCCGTCCTGGAGGCGGCAATGTTTCCTCTCTGAAAGGAGTTGGGAATGGCGTTTATGAATGCCGGATAGATTGTGGGCCGGGATACCGGGTGTATATCGGCAAAGATGGAAAAAAGCTGATTATCTTGCCCGGCGGGGGCATAAAAAAACGTCAGCAAAGTGATATTGAACGGGCAAAAATGCTCTGGCAGGAATATAAAAAGCAAAAAAAACGGTAAACAGATGACCATAACACGTCATTTTAAGGATACGATCCAAAGCAGGGCGATGCGTGATCCCGCGTTTCGTGCCGGGCTGCTTGTGGAGAGTATTGAGTGCATGCTTGAAGGCGATATGGAAACCGGCAAAGCCTTGCTTCGAGACTATATCAATGCGACTATTGGCTTTAAAGAACTGGGAAGCCTGACACAAAAATCACCCAAAAGCCTGATGCGTATGTTCAGCCCTGACGGGAATCCGACGGCGAGTAACTTTTTTTGCATTCTTCATATGTTGCAACAAAAAGAAGGTTTGCAGTTTCAGATAAGAACGTTGCATTAATCCTGATCCCGCCCCGTCACTAAACAATTGCTCCGCGATGGGGATTGATCAGGAAATGGATAAATTCCTTTCCTCCTTGTCCGTCTTTTCCTATACCTGCACGATAACTGATACCAATTCACTTATCTTATCGCGTATCATAGAAAGTGAATTGACAAGCACGACCGTGCGCCGCGCCTCATGGCGCGCAACCACGCTCAATACTTCATTGACCGTGAAATGGTATCAGCACCCTTCTCTTGAACTCGGGCCACTTCCTGCCGTATAAGCAGGTGGGGAGATATGCGCATGAATAAAAGTCTGGCAACCAACCTGATCGCGCTGGCGATGACGCTGGCGGGGTATGTTTCGCCTGCGTATGGTGAAATCCTGTTTTCAACGGGTGTTTTTGCGCTTTCCGGTGCGGTGACAAACTGGCTGGCCATCCATATGCTGTTTGAGAAAGTGCCGTTTCTCTACGGCTCCGGTGTGATTCCTGCTCGTTTCGAGGAATTCCGGGCGGGCATCAGGCAACTTATCGTGCAGGAATTCTTCACCCGCGAGCATATCGAGCGGTTTTTCAACCGGGGAGAGGTAATGCGCAGCGGTATCGCCGAGCGGATTGATTACGACCGCGCCTTTGACGGATTGTTAGTGGCGCTGGAGGAGTCATCTCTGGGTGGCATGCTGGGGATGATAGGTGGGCGCAAGGCGCTGATGCCGCTACGCGAGCCGGTGACGCACAAATTGAGGAGCATCGTGGAAGAAC
This sequence comes from Alphaproteobacteria bacterium, assembly GCA_021730835.1. Lineage (GTDB taxonomy): Bacteria > Pseudomonadota > Alphaproteobacteria > Rickettsiales > UBA998 > JAKFYP01. Next base: position 8,276 of record JAKFYP010000054.1, on the reverse strand, counting down.
TGGCAGTCAGTCATACGACCGGTGAGGAGGGCAGCGCCCTGACCGACGCGCTGATCGAACAGGTCGAGCATATTATTGACAGCCGCCTTGAGGAACTGACACCGCAAAAGGTCAAGCAGATCGTGCAGGATATGATCCGCAGGCATCTGGGCTGGCTGGTGGTCTGGGGCGGCGTGTTCGGCGGTGCAATCGGGCTGGCGGTCAGCGTGGCGGGGATGTAGCCGCTGCACTGCCGGGGCCGCTCTGTTGATTTGGGCATCAAGAGATACCCATACCCGGCTGCACCTGCTGCATCTGAGAAATGATGTCCTTGAGCGGCTGGGCTATTTTTTCGAATAGTGCAAACGCCTTTTTGCTGAGATCAACCTCCATATCTTGACGATTGCCCCAATCCAATTGTTCTAAAACCGCATCCATCGCTTCCTCCGGGGTTATTTTCCTTCCTAACACACTGCAGCAACGCCGGATATTTTCCGTATAAATCCGCCTGTCAGCCGGGTACATTCTTGTGTTGGCATCCAGATATTCCGTCATTTCGGAAAGCTTAAGAGCGATTTCAATCGCGGCCCCCATTATACCCCCCCCCTTGCTCTCCCAAGGCTATGACCATGTGGAAAATGTGTGGAAAGCTGCTCAAGCGTCGCCTTATCTTCTGCCGTCAGCCGAAGTTCCGGATAGTGAATTTCTGCCATGATTATGCTCTTCCTTGTTCTTGTGGCGGTTCTTCTTTTTCTTCCTCAAAACTCCCCTGAATCCGAGTCGCGGAAACCACCCGCTCGCCCGACTCCACATTAAGGATTATCACACCTTGCGTGCTGCGTCCAGCGATGCGTATGGTATTCACCGGTCCTAATGGAACTGGGCTTCCTCGGTCGAGCCGGTCAGCGCCGTGGTCGAGCTTTGCCCGCCGCTGATGACGGTTGCCACCTGATCGAAATACCCCGTGCCGACTTCCCGCTGGTGCTTGACGGCGGTGAACCCGTCTTTCTCTGCGGCGAACTCGCGCTCCTGCATCTCGACATAGCCGGTCATGCCGCTCGCCTTGTATTTACGGGCGAGGTCGAACATCCCGTAATTAAGCGAGTGGAACCCGGCCAGCGTGATGAACTGGAATTTATATCCCATCGCCCCCAGCTCGCGCTGGAACTTGGCAATGGTAATATCGTCGAGATTCTTGCGCCAGTTAAACGAAGGCGAGCAGTTATAGGCCAGCATTTTGCCGGGATATTTTTTGTGGACTGCTTCAGCGAATTTTCTTGCCTCGCCAATATCGGGCGTTGAGGTCTCACACCAGATCAGATCACAGTAGGGCGCATAGGCCAGCCCGCGGGAGATGGCGCAATCCAGCCCGCCTTTCATTTTATAGAAGCCCTCTGTGGTGCGTTCTTTTGCGACGAACGGCTCATCGTATTCGTCCACGTCGCTGGTAATCAGGAATGCGCCGTTGGCATCGGTACGCGCCACCAGTACGGTCGGCACGTCGGCGATATCGGCGGCCAGCCGCGCCGCCAGCAATTTCTGCACCGCTTCCTGCGTCGGAACCAGCACCTTGCCGCCCATATGGCCGCATTTCTTGGCCGAAGCTAGCTGATCCTCAAAATGCACGCCCGAGGCGCCCGCTTCGATCATGCCCTTCATCAGTTCAAACGCGTTGAGGTTGCCGCCGAAACCGGCTTCCGCATCGGCGACGATCGGTTGCAGCCAGTCAATCTTGTCGTTACCTTCCGCGTGATGGAGCTGGTCGGCCCTGAGCAGGCACTGGTTGATGCGTTTGACCACGGCGGGTACGCTATCCGCCGGATAGAGGCTCTGATCCGGGTACATGTGCCCGGCGAGATTGGCGTCCGCCGCCACCTGCCAGCCGGAAAGATAGATCGCCTTCAGCCCGGCCTTGACCTGCTGCATGGCCTGATTGCCGGTCAGCGCGCCGAGCGCGTTGACGTAATCCTCGGAATGAAAGTAATTCCACAGTTTCTCCGCGCCGTGACGCGCCAGACTATGTTCGACATGGATCGTGCCACGCAGGCGTTCCACGTCTTTGGCGGTATAGTTCCGCTCTACACCGTCCCAGCGTTTGCTGGTGTTCCAGTCTTTCTCGATTTCCTGTGCGCTGCGCATGGTTTCCTCCGTGGAATAATATAGTTTTTCTAATTGGGTTCGCTCGCTTCGCGGCTACAAAAAACCCGTTACAGCTTTGCAAAAAACGTTCCTGTTTTGTTGTTTTCTGCGGTATTTGTTAGAAATAATAAAAATTCAGCCAATGAACGCCTCTTCGAGAGGCTCCAACTTCCTGTTATGGCAGGATATGATTAAAATACGCTTAATGTTTTCGCATTTTCTTGCGCTGCACCATATCGGATTTCAGGCCGGATGGCAAGGGAGGCAAATGTAAGCGTCAGGGCCTACGCATGAAAAATATCGCTTGGATAAATCCCCGTCATGCTGCCTCCATGGTGTGTGGAAGCACAATATAGCATCTTTCAAAAAGACTTTAAACAGGTTCTTACGGATTTCAGGCTTTTATGAAGATTTCGTGACAATGGTTCAATGTACTGTTTTCGGTGATGAGGACTGTGATATACTCACAGTAAGAAGGGAATTCCGGCGATGGCGGAAGGCGATACGGAAGAAGGACGCGGTGGACAGCCGGAACGTGCGGGGAGAGGAGGCAAGGCCGAACCTCGTCAGAACGGAAGGCCGCTCGGCCCGCAAGTTGTAAATATTGTAAATAAAGGTGAAGAAGTGCTGGGGACAGCCATTAAACAACCCGTGCATGGGTTTTTTGATCTGTTTAGGAAGAAGTCGCTCCCAAACCCCGAATTCACGCAGGAAAGGCTGGATGCGGATGTTGCGCAAATAAATGAAAACGCCGCGAATAACATCCCAGATCCCTATAAAAATATCGAAGATCAGCCGCAATTCGCGGGCCGGGAACCGTCGCCAGCCAATCTGGAAAAACTGGCCGCAGGATTTAGGGGTAATGGCGCGGGTGTAACGCTTCAGGTGGCGGACGTAACTACAAACAATCCGCTCACCGGCGACATGCGGGGCGCAACCATCAATCCCACTCAACATCCTTTGTTTGTGAAAAACTTTACTAAAGGACCTGACGGCAGAACACATCACCGTTAGCAGTCTGCGGAAAAACTATTTTGACGGGTGATTTTGTCGTTGTTTTCGTCCTCGAATCCTCATGTACCTTCACGTACACTCCGGTTCTGCGGGCAAAAACGCCTGAAAATCTCCTCGCCAAAACGTTTTTCCGCAAACTGTTAGGAGTCTCACCCCATCTGATTGAGAATCGCCGCCGCGCCGAGCAGCGCTGCCCGGCTGTGGGATTCCAGCACATAAGTCGGTATCGGCTTCACAAATGAGGCAAAGCGCCCTTTGGCCTCAAAACGCGTGCGAAACGGGCTTTCATCTATTAAATGCTTCATTTGCGGCGTGACCCCGCCGCCGATATATACCCCGCCATGCGCCCCGAGGAATAACGCCTGATCCCCGGCGAACGCGCCGAGCATCCCGCAAAAAATATCCACCGTGCGGCGGCAGTCACCGCATGCGTCCGCCAGCGCCCGCGTGGTAATTTCTTTCGGCTTGAGGGATTTTTCCGGTTTTCCTTCAATGGCCGCCAGCGCTTTATGCAGGAACATCATCCCGTTGCCGCTGACGAAATCCTCGGTGCGGACGAAATCAAGCCTGCACATGGCATAGCGCAGCAACTCGATCTCCATCTCATTACCGGGGGCGAAGGCGCCGTTGCCGCCTTCGCCCTGTATGGCGACATAATGCGAGCCGCTCCAGAGCAACCCGGAGACACCCAGTCCCGTCCCCGGCCCAAGCACGCTGATCGGCTTGAAGGGCAGGGGAGAGCCTTCCCCGACCTGACGGATATTATCAGCCGGCTCGTGCGGCACGGACATGGCCAGCGCCGTGAAATCATTGGTGACGATCAGGCGTTCCCAGCCGAAATCTTCCTTGAGTTTCTTCTGTGAAAACGCCCAGTCAATATTAGTCAGGCGCACCTGATCCGAGAGGATCGGCCCGGCGACGGCAATACAGGCGCGGGTGGCTTGCCGGTCGGTATCCTTCAGGTAATGCCGGATAACCTCATCCAGCCCCCCGTGTTCGCGGTTGGGGTATTTACGCGGCTCAATCATGGCGAGCGACTCCGGTTTGCACAGGGCAAAGCGGGAGTTTGTGCCTCCGATATCGGCGACCAGATTGAGCATGGTAGATCTATACATGATTAAGAAACCGGCAGAAGTAGCGGAAAAATCCAATTAGTCAAGTGGGGGATGCCTTATTTGCTCCTATCGCCGGATTCGACCGTCCTGCCTACCTGTATCCCAAGCATTTGCAGTTTTTTGCGTAGTGTATTGCGGTTGATGCCGAGTAACTCTGCCGCTTTGATCTGGTTGCCGCCGGTGGCTTCGAGCGTCAGGCGCAGCAAGGGAGCCTCCACCTGCCGGATGACGCGCCCATGCACGCCGGGCGGGGGAAGGCCGGGTGCATGCGCCTCGAAATAGGTGCGCAGATGCCGCCCGACGCTTTCCTGAAGGCCGGTGGAGAACGTCCCCGCCTGTCGTTTCTCTGAGTCATCCGCCTTGCCCAGATGCAGCAACTCCCGCAGCAGGGTCGGGCAGATAGTATCCTGCGTGGCAAGCACGCAAGCCCGGTAAACGAGATTTTCCAGTTCACGCACATTGCCCGGCCAGTGATAACCGGCCAGCAAGGTCATTGCGTCCTCACCGAAAACGCGGGGCGGAAGCCCTTTTTGCATCGCTTTTTGCAGAAAATGCTCAACCAGCAGGGGGATATCTTCCTGCCGCCTGCGTAAGGGAGGGATTTGCAGCGGCACGACATGCAGGCGATAATAGAGATCCTCGCGGAACCCCCCCTGTTTGCAGAGATAGGCCAGATCCTGATGCGTCGCGCAGACGATACGCGCTTCAGTACGGTGAGTCTGCGTGCCACCAACCGGGATATATTCTTTCTCCTGTAGCACCCGTAGCAACTTGGATTGCGCCTCAAGCGGCATATCGCCGATTTCATCGAGGAATAACGTGCCACCGGCTGCCTGCCCGAATGCGCCTTTGCGTTTGGCATGCGCGCCGGTGAACGCTCCCTTCTCATGCCCGAACAACTCGCTTTCCACCAGTTCGCGGGGAATCGCCGCCATATTGAGCGCGATAAACGGCTGGTCTTGGCGCGGCCCCAGCAGATGCAGCGCCCGGGCGATCATTTCCTTGCCGGTTCCCGATTCCCCTTCCAGCAGGACGGTCAGGTCAACATGAGTCAGCCGCACCAACGTGCGGTAGAGTGTCTGCATCGCCGGGGAATTTCCTACCGGCATCGGGCTGTCGGCGGGTTTTTTAGGTAAAGAAGATGGCTCCGGCTGCGCTTCACTATCCGGTAGCAAGGCGGCGACGCTGGCCAGTAATTCATGAAGATCGAAGGGTTTTGGCAGGTATTCGTTCGCGCCTTGCCGGTCGGCATCCACGGCGGTTTGAAAAGTGCTCTGGGCGCTGATGACGATCACCGGCAATTCAGGCCGCACCTCGCGGATGCCTCTGAGCGCGCTCAACCCGTCAAGCTCCGGCATGCGGACATCGGTAATCACCAGATCGCCCGCGCCTTTTTTTACCCATGCCAGCAACTCCGAGCCGTTATCCGTCTGGCGCACGGCATAGCCTTTACGCGCCAGCGCCTGCCGGATCACCGCGCAGATGCTCTCGTCATCGTCCGCCAGCAGAACCAGCGGGCGGGTATCTGCTTTGCTTGCCGCCTGAGTCATATTGTTTTTCTCTGGGGCGAAGCATAGCCGGTTTTATTTCCCGATCCAAGGGGTAAGGTGGTAAGGTGGGGCTAACCCGCTTTCTTCTTCGCCCGTGATTCTTTTTTGCGTTCGTTGGGATCGAGTTGCCGCTTGCGCAGGCGCAGCGATTTAGGCGTTACTTCCACCAGTTCATCCTCGCCGATATAGGAAATCATATCCTCCAGCGTCAAAAGGCGCGGCGGCACGAGGCGCACCGCTTCATCCGCGCCGGAAGCCCGCACGTTGGTCAGTTGCTTGCCCTTGAGTACGTTGATTTCCAGATCGTTATCCCGGCTATGCTCGCCGACGATCATGCCCGCGTAGACCTTATCCTGCGGCCTGATGAACATCACTCCGCGATCCTGAAGGTTGAAAATGGCGTAAGCCACCGCTTCACCCTGATCGGTGGAAATCAGCACGCCGTTGCGGCGTCCCCCGATATCGCCCTTATACGGTGCGTGGCTGTGGTAAATCCGGTTGAGCACGCCGGTTCCCCGCGTATCGGTGAGGAATTCGCTCTGGTAGCCGATTAGCCCGCGTGAGGGAACATGAAACAGGATACGGGTCTTGTCGCCACCCGAGGAGCGCATATCGGCCATGATCCCCTTGCGCTGGCTGAGTTTTTCGACCACGACGCCACTATATTCACCGTCCACGTCCACCACGACTTCTTCAATTGGCTCAAGGATTTTCCCGGATTCATCCTTGCGCAGCAGCACGCGGGGGCGGGAAACGGAAAGCTCGAAACCCTCACGGCGCATGGTCTCGATCAATACGCCAAGCTGTAATTCGCCGCGCCCGCCGACTTCGTAGGCATCGCTATTCTCGCTCTCTTTGACGGTGATGGCGACGTTGGTTTCCGCCTCGGCGAACAGGCGGTCGCGGATCATGCGCGAGGTGACCTTGCTGCCTTCCTGTCCGGCAAAAGGGGAGTCGTTGACGCTGATCGTAATGGCCATCGTAGGCGGATCAATCGGTGTGGCTTTGATCGGCTCGGTGATGGACGGATCACCGATCGTATCGGCCACCGAGGCTTCCTCCATACCGGCGATGGAAATAATGTCCCCGGCGACGACCTTATCCACCGGCACGCGCTCAATGCCGCTGAAAGTTTGCAGCTTGGTCAGGCGGCCGGTCTCCACGATTTCGCCGTTGAGATTGATCGCCTTGATCGGCATATTGAGTTGCGCGATGCCGCTGAATACCCGCCCGGTCAGGATGCGGCCCAGAAACGGATCGGCCTCCAGCAATGTCACCAGCATCGAAAACGGCGCGTCGGGATTGGCCGAAGGTGTGGGTACATGGTGGATAATCAGCTCCAGCAGGGGGATGAGGCTTTCGCGGGGATCGTTTAGGTCGGTCACGCACCAGCCGTCGCGGCCTGAGGCATAAAGAATCGGAAAATCAAGCTGTTCCTCGGTAGCATCCAGCGCCGCGAACAGATCGAACACCTCGTTGACGACTTCATCCGGGCGGCCGTCGGGGCGGTCTACCTTGTTGATGACAACGATGGGGCACAATCCCTGCGCCAACGCCTTGGAAAGCACGAATTTGGTCTGGGGCATGGGGCCTTCCGCCGCGTCGGTCAGCAGGATTACCCCGTCGGCCATCGAAAGTACCCGCTCAACCTCGCCGCCAAAATCGGCATGGCCGGGGGTATCAATGATATTGATGCGAATATCCTGCCATTTGATCGAGGTGCATTTGGCGAGAATCGTGATACCGCGCTCTTTTTCCAGATCGTTATTGTCCATGACGCGCTCGGCGACGATCTGGTTGGCGCGAAACGTCCCGCACTGGCGCAGCAGCGAGTCAATCAGCGTGGTTTTGCCGTGATCGACATGCGCGATAATGGCGATATTGCGGATTTCTTTCATAATTCCTACCCCTTTGCGCGGCTACCTACTACGGATTTCGGGGCATGGGAAGCGAAATGCGCGGAAATGCGCTGGTTTTCTTTGCCTTTTTACCTTCCGGGGTGGCAAGGGAGGTGGTTGGATGTGAATACGTCATTCCAGCCAAGGCTGGAGTCCAGAATAATAATCACTATCTAAAATTCCCCTCACCCGGATTTTGTAACACTCACGATATTCGCTAACAAAATCCTCCCTCTCCCCCAACGAGGGAGAGGGTTGGGGTGAGGGGGCAGGAGAAAATCATGGCATCCATCATTTTAAGTTCAGCCGGGGCGGCGATTGGCGGAGCGCTACCGGTGGTCGGGCCGGTGGTCGGCGCGGCGATTGGCCGCAGCCTTGGCGGTGCGGTCGGCGGATTGATTGACGATGCCGTATTCGGCACGCCGACACGCCGGGTGGAAGGCCCGAGGCTGGCCGATCTCTCGGTGCAGGTCTCCACTTACGGCAAGATGATCCCGCTGATCTACGGCACGGTGCGCATCGCAGGCAATGTGATCTGGTCACGCCCGATTAAGGAGACTGCCACGACCACGACTTCCTCC
>JAKFYP010000182.1 GCA_021730835.1 Alphaproteobacteria bacterium | reverse complement strand
CTATGCGATGGATGACAAAACGATCTTTCCTGCCATGCTCGGTATTGCATGGTTCTGGTTCGCCGGTTCGGTGATCCTCACCCAGTTTCCAAACTACGCCAAGGTATACGCAGGCGGCAACGAGCAAGTCATGACGCTCTATCTTACCATGTTCTCGCTGGGTATCGGGATCGGCTCACTGCTGTGCAACCGCTTGCTCAGGGGTGTCGTCAGCACGGCGTTCGTACCGGGGGCGGCGTTGGCGATGGGAGCGGGAATCGTCGTCTTATTCCTGTTGCAGCCGCATCCGGTCGCCGTGAGTGAACTGACCGGCATCGCCGGGTATCTGAGCCGTCCCAACGCATGGGCGGTGCTGGCCTGCCTGCTATTTATCGCTATCAGCGGCGGGCTGTATATCGTGCCCCTTTTCGCCGTGCTCCAGTCGCGTGCATCGGAGCGTCACCGGGCGCGCACGATGGCGGCCAGCAACATGCTCGATGCGCTGCTGATGGTGCTGGCTTCCGTGCTGGCGATGGTTATGTTCAGTCTTGGCGCAACCATCGCCGAGCTATATCTGCTGTTGGGTGTGGCGCATATTCCCGTGGCGCTGCTGGCAGCGCGGCGTATTCGTCGGGCTTGAAAAAGCGCGGGCATACCGTTACAGATGGGGTTTCTCAGGGAGAACGCTTCCATGAATCCCGGTATGCTGACGTTTCTGGCGGTGATGCTGCCTGTTTTGCTTTTATTACTGCTTTTTGGCCCGATTTATGCCGGTATGTGCGCCGGGCTGTATTTTTATTATGGGCCGGAGAGCATGCCGTATTTCTATAACCCCTTGCAGGTAGTGGAAGTGTACAGCACCCTGTATGATTACTGGCAGGCGAATAAAGCGGCGCTGACGTTTCGGGATTTTCTGCTGCCCGCCTTCGGCCCCCTGCTTGGCGGCGTCATGATCGGTTTTTTTTTGCTGTGGTGGTTTATCCGCTATATCCGCAATATTTTCCTTTTATCAAGCCCATGAAAAGCTTTTTAGGCGTCCGGCATATTGCCGGGCCTGTGCACCGGGCGGTTATCTGGTCTTATCGTCATATTCCTGTAACCTGCGAGGGCTAAAATACCCGGCATGGATACTATGAACGTGACCGGCCCTGCTTTTTGCGCGATTCGCCAGCCCGCTATTGCGGCACATCGCGGCGCGGCGCGGCGCTACCCCGAAAACTCGCTGGCGGCATTCAAGGAAGCCGTCAATATAGCGATGGAATACCCGGAAGCACCGTTTCTGCTGGAGATGGATGTGCGCGCCACGATGGACGGAATACCTGTTATTATGCACGATCCCGATGTCAGCCGCACGACCGGCGGGGTAGGAGAGGTCGAAACCTTGCCATTCGACGTTGTTGGCAACCTGAGAATGAAGCCACTCAGTGCGCTGCTGCCACCCGGGATGGCTGATCCGCAACGCAGTGCTCATCCCTTTTTTCCCGTGACGGAAGACGATTTGCGCGTGCCTGCCGTCCCAGAGGTAATAGAACTGGTGCGCCGGGCGAATCAAGTCCGTTCGCGGCTATCGTCCCCCATTGGCATTGCTTTTGAGATCAAGCCGCAGGGATTGTGGCATCATCAGCGCGAGCAGATTGGTCGTGAGATGGGGGTCGGGATTGCTTCCATGCTTGACCACGCAGGTATGCACCGCCTCGCAGAGCATGTCTTGCCGCTTAATCCGACCGTGCCGGTATTTGCGAAGCTGCTGAATGATTGCGCGGCGAGAGGGGATTTGGATTTCCCGTTTATTATATTTTCCGCCGAAGGGCCGATAGGCCGCCGGGATATGAATGAATTGTGGATACGCATGTCATCCGAGGCGCAGGCGGCGACCAGCGGGATGGATCACCGGGCGATGCTGGCGCACGGGGACGATTTTTCCAGACTGGCGGAGCATGCTCCACATCGTATGGCTGAAGTGATGGATAATCAGAATACCCTGTTGCAGAAACTGGAGCAGTTCAAGGGGGGATTCTGGCTGATTGGCACGATTCCGGGTGCGGGCGGAGAACGGCAGGAGATTCGCTCCTGCATCATGCCGATAGATACTCCGGAAGCAGTACGGCAGGCGGTGGAGCAGGGAGCGACACTGCTGACGACGAATGATCCGGTCGCGGTAGCCGAAGAATTGCGCCGCTTGATGCCTCCGGAATGCCGGATGGCTCAGTTCGGGCAAATGGCTACAAATCCAGGAACATGGCTGCCGGATGGTGCGCAGGAGTACCCTGAAAAGTTTCCGGGGTTTCGAGATTTTCCCGTATTAGGTTGATGCAAAAGCAACAACCATACACCGAGTGGTTTTACGCAAAATTCGAGGCGAAAATAGCAGGTTTTTTCATTTGCTCCCGTAAATTAATTATTGGTTAATGATTCGCCGGTATACTTAAAAAAGGAAAGCAATTTTATGTTTTGAGTATGCCATGAAACGTATATTAGCACTGACCTGTACCTTTATTTTTCTGGCGACAGGGAGCCTTGCGGTGATCAAGGTAAAGAATCCGGATGCGTTTTACAGTCTGGCTATCTCTTTTAGTGCGTTCGAAAAAAACAGCGAGATTGGCGCGGAGCAACAGCGGCTTTCCAAAATCCGCCTGCTGCCGATTTCCGACGAGAAAAAGGAAATACTGGTCAGTAAGACGGTGTTCCTCGGGGCTTCTCCCAATATGGTGTTGCTGGCACTGGGCAAACCGATGAGCGAGGAAAGAGATGCCGCTCAGGAAGGTGCGCAGCGCTGGATATATCATTTTCAGGATGACAGTCGCCCGACCGAGTTGCGCTTTGAGGATTACAAACTGGTTTCCGCCCGGAAGATTTCTTCCCATACGGTGCAGGTCGAACAGCATAGCGCACGCCGTTAGAGTCTTTCCTCGTGTTTCAAGTACGGAAAGAAGCAAAACGCTGTTGAGTAATACCAATTCACTTCCTGATTACCCACAATTCACCGCTTGCCTCCTATCTGTGCACGTAACCACGATTAATACTTCATTGATCGTGAAATGGTATAAGGCGTGCGTCCATGCTTCCTGTGGTTCTTTTATGTTCTGAGACCATTGCATCACTCGAAAACACAACTATTTTCGTCATGCGAGGAGCCGAAGGCGACGAAACAATCCTGATATTTCATGCTATAACTTTTCTGGATCTTCGCTACGCTCGCAATGACGAGTTTGCAATGGTCTCGTTCTTTCGCGTGACAAGCGGGTTTTTCCTGTGTCAGGATAGCCCTCATGTCCGTTAAGTTCGTCTATATCACCCTGCCCGATAAGCAGACTGCGATTTCCGTGGCGCGCTCGCTGCTGGGGGAGCGGCTGATTGCCTGCGCCAATATCCACGGGCCGGTGGCTTCGCTTTTTCACTGGAAGGGGAAGCCCGAAGAGGCGGAGGAATATGTTTTGATCGCCAAAACAAGCGAGGCACGGAGCAATGAGGTAATAGCGCGGGTGAAGGCGCTGCATCCTTATGAGTGCCCGGCAATTTTGTGCCTGCCTGTCGAAGCCGGGTATACACCGTTTCTCGACTGGGTAGCGGAGGAAGTGAAGTGAAAGCAGGCTATTTCATTTCGCTCGAAGGCGGCGAAGGATGCGGCAAGAGCACGCAGGCGGGGTTATTATGCCGGGCGCTGGAGCAAGCGGGAATTGCCGTGCTTCGCACCCGCGAACCGGGCGGCGAGGAAGGGGCGGAGGAAATCCGCAAGCTGCTGGTCGAAGGTGAGCCGGGGCGCTGGGAGCCGCTGACGGAAACCCTGCTGTTTATGGCGGCGCGGGTGCAGCATGTCAAACGCCGGATTCTCCCGGCGCTGGCGGCGGGGCAATGGGTCGTCAGCGACCGGTTCCACGATTCCACGCGAATTTATCAGGGCATCAAAGGGGTATCCGAACATTATTATGCCACGCTGCATGCACTGAATCTCGGTAATATCCAGCCTGATCTGACCTTCCTGCTGGATATTGACGCTCAGGCGGGGCTGAAGCGCACCGAATCGCGGGGCGGCGGAGAGAATCGTTTTGAACGGATGGACAGGGCGTTTCACGAGGCGGTCAATCGCGGATTTCGGGAACTGGCGGCGCGGGAGCCTGAGCGCTGGGCCGTGATGGATGCGGAAAAATCACCCGAAGAGGTGCATGCGGCGATGCTGGCGGTGATTACCGAGCGTTGCGGTCTGGCGCTGGATGTGGTTAGTGTGACATGAACGGAAACATGGTGCGATGAGCGAAGACGATAGCGACGAAGGTGAGAAAAGCAGCAGGCCGGTTGTCCGCGAGCGGCCCGTGCGTGCGCCGCTCGGCCATGAGCATGTGGAGCGACAATTGCTCGGCTTCTGGCAGGAGGGCAAACTGCCCGGCGCGTGGATGCTCACCGGCCCGGAGGGAATCGGCAAGGCGATGCTGGCGTATCGGCTGGCGCGGTTCGTGCTTTATCAGGGGCAAGCTTCGGCGCAGGATAGCGGCGGGCTGTTTGGCGAAGCGTTGCCGCCCGCGCCGCCCGCTACGCTCGATATTCCCGAGAACTCACCGGTATTTGCGCGTGTGGCCGCGTCCTCGCACAGCGATATGCTGGTGATTGAGCCGGGATGGGATGCACGCAAGAAAAAACTTAAATCGCTGATTGAGGTGGATGAGGTACGCCGCACCAACGGCTTCCTGTCGCGCACGGCGGGGGAAAGCGCGTGGCGAGTGGTGATCGTGGATGCCGCCGATCAACTCAACGTCAACGCCGCCAACGCTCTGCTCAAATGGCTCGAAGAGCCGCCGCCGATGACGCTGTTCGTGCTGATTGCCCATCGCCCGGGCGTATTGCTGCCTACGGTGCGCTCGCGTTGCCGCATGCTGGCGCTGAGTTGCCCGGATGAAGCATTGTTTTACCGGATATTGCGGCGGGAAAAACCGCAAATAGACGACGAAGCGGCACACTGGCTCTATCATTTATCGGGTGGCTCTCCCGGCGTAGCGCTGGCGATGGAGCGAGCGGGCGCGGTCGCCATGTATCGCGGGTTTCTTGACGCGGCCCCGTCGCTCGTGTCATCGCTACCCGATGCGAGCTTGCGGCTGGCCGACAGCATGGCGGGCAAGGACAGTGCGGCGACATGGCCGGTGTTATGCCGCTTGCTGGGTGGTTTTCTCAGTCAGGTGACGCGCCTGCGGGCGACCGGCCAGAGCGTGCCGGGACGGCCATCCACGGAGCAGGAGGCCTGCCGGGTGCTGGCGGTCAATAAACCGCTGGATTACTGGCTGGAAATATGGGAAAAAGGCCCCGCGCTGCTGGGGGATGCCGAGCGGCTCTATCTTGATAAGCGCCATACGCTGCTGGTATTTTTCGAGGCGCTGGCAGGCAGGGGAATACCACGCACCATGATATAACTCCCCCTCAAGGGGGGAGTCGCAGAGCCGGGGATGTGAAACATCCGGCGGCGATGCGGTGGGGGAGAAAAGATACCCCCCCACAGCTCGAGTATCGTCCTTACGGACTCGCCCTCAACCGCTCTCCCTCTCAAGGGGGGGAGCCAAAAAAGACGGACATCATGCGCGATCACTATTACGTCACCACGCCGATCTATTATGTCAATGACAGGCCACATATCGGCCATGCCTATACTTCCGTGGCCTGCGACGCGCTGGCGCGTTATATGCGGCTCGACGGGCGCAGGGTCAAATTCCTCACCGGCACGGATGAGCACGGCCAGAAAATCGAGAAAACCGCCAAAGCGCAGCATATCACCCCGCAAGAGCTGGTGGATAGCGTTTCGGTTTCCTTCCGGGAGATGACCGGGCTGCTCAATCTCAGTAACGACGATTTCATCCGTACCACCGAGGAGCGCCATAAACGCTCGGTACAGGCGGTCTGGAAGCGGCTTGAGGCCAGCGGGGATATTTACCTCGGGAAATACGCGGGCTGGTACGCCGTGCGTGATGAGGCGTTTTATGCCGAGTCCGAGTTAATTGACGGTAAAGCGCCGAGCGGTGCGGAAGTCGAATGGGTCGAGGAGCCGAGCTATTTTTTCCGCCTGTCGGCATGGAGAGAACGGTTGCTGAAATTCTATGAGGAGAATCCGGGCTTTGTCATGCCCGCTTCACGCTTCAACGAAGTAAAACGTTTCGTCGAGGGCGGCTTGCAGGATTTATCCGTTTCGCGCACCAGCTTTTCGTGGGGCGTGCCGGTTCCGGGCGATGAGGCGCATGTGATGTATGTCTGGTTCGACGCGCTGGTCAACTACCTGACGGCGACCGGCTATCCCGATGCGAACGAGGGGGAATTCTGGCCCGCCGATCTGCATATGGTGGGCAAGGATATTTTGCGCTTTCATGCCGTCTACTGGCCCGCTTTTCTGCTCAGCGCCGGGATTGCCCCGCCCAAGCGGGTATTCGCGCATGGCTGGTGGACGATTGAGGGCGAGAAAATGTCCAAATCGCTGGGCAACGCGATTGCTCCGGGTGAGTTGGTTGAGCAATACGGCGTGGATCAGACGCGTTATTTCCTGCTGCGCGAAGTGCCGTTCGGCAATGACGGGAATTTTGCCCGCGAGGCGATGGTGCGCCGCATCAACAGCGAATTGGCTAATAATATCGGCAATCTCGCCCAGCGCACGCTTTCCATGATCGCCAAGCATTGCGAAGGCAGCGTGCCGGTATACCACGAACCGGCATTCACCCCGGAGGATCGGGCGCTGCTTGAGCGCGTGCTGGTGACGAGCGAAAAAACGGCGGCGGAAATGCGCGAGGCGATGGAGTCCTGCCGTTTTCAGGAAGCCCTGAGCGGGATTGTCGAAGCGGCGTCGAAGGCCAATGAATATATTGACGCAATGGCCCCGTGGAAGCTGAAAAAAGAAAACCCCGAACGGATGGAATCGGTGCTCTATGTGCTGGCTGAATCGCTGCGCGGTATCGCCATTATGCTGCAACCGTTTATTCCCGATTCGGCGGGCAGGCTGCTCGATCTGCTGGCCGTGCCGCAGGATAAGCGGATGTTTGCGCATCTGCACGCCGACGGGCCTGAGAAGCCCGCCGATATTCCCCATGCGCTGAAACCCGGCACGCCCTTGCCCGCGCCGGTAGGCATCTTCCCGCGCATCGCGGAGGAAAAGGCGGCGTGATTTTACAATCCGGAGATTTCCATGCTTATACTCCTCTCTCCCGCCAAGACGCTCGATGAATGCAAGGTAGCGCTGCCGCTTCCCGCTGCCCTGCCATTATTCCCGGATGAAACGCAAAAGCTGGCAGGCATCCTCAAAAAGATGACTGCAAAAAAGCTGCAAAACCTGATGGGCGTCAGTGAGAAAATAGCCACGCTGAACGCTGGGCGCTACCATGATTTTTCACCCGATTTTACGGAAGAAAATGCGAAACCGGCGCTCTATATGTTCAGGGGCGATGTCTATAACGCGATGAATGTTTCACAATACGGAAAAAAAGAGCTGCAATTCGCCGAATCGCATCTGCGTATTTTATCGGGACTGTATGGCCTGCTTACGCCCCTGACCCTGATGCAGCCCTACCGGCTGGAAATGGGCACGGCGCTAAAAAATCCGAAGGGCAAGGATTTATACGCCTTCTGGGGTGAAAAAATTACCCTCGCCATTGAGGAAGCAGCGCAACAATGCAACGCGAAAGCTATCCTCAACCTTGCATCGGATGAGTATTTCAAGGCGGTAAAACCCGGATTGCTAAAAACATCGCTGATTCATGTGCAGTTTAAGGAACATAAAGACGGTATCTATCGGGTCATCGGCCTGCTGGCCAAGCGAGCGCGTGGCGCAATGGCTGATTATGTCATTCGTCACCGGCTGACCTCGCCCGATGAGATCAAAAAATTCAGCCTCGGAGGGTATCAGTACCGCGAGGATTTATCACAAGACGGCGCAATGGTTTTCACCAGAGGATAGGATACGGCATTGGGGCTGGATGTCGCCTGTTTTTTTGGTATAAGTATGAGATACCTTATGTAAACAGAAAGGAAAACCCATGAAACCCCTTCTGTATGCGATCGTTCTTGCTGTCATTCCATTCCTTGCCGTCGCCCAGCAATTGCAGATGACTTCGGGAGACTGGCGCGTCTTCACCTACAGGCAGGACGGCAAGAATGTTTGTTATATCGCCAGCGTGCCGGTGAAAAAGACCGGCAATTACAGCAAGCGGGATGAGCCTTTCGCGCTGGTGACCTATCGTAATGCCACAACCGACGAGGTGAGTGTCTCTTCCGGCTATCCCTATAAGGGAGGCAGTGAGGCCACCGTGATGATCGACGGTAAGAAATTCGGCCTATTTACCAAAGGCGAGCGCGGTTGGGCCAAAGACGAATCGGCTGACCGAAGCCTGATCGCCGCTATGACAAAAGGCAACTCCATGAAGGTAAAGGGAACATCGCCAAAAGGCACGTTCTCCGAGGATGGCTATTCCCTCAAAGGCTTCACCGCCGCTCACGGCAAGATGAAAGCGTTGTGTAAGTGAGGTAGAGAGAAGGCTCTGCAAAAGTCGTTTGTTTTGTCAATCCCCGCAAAGGCGGAGACCAGTCTCTTAAATCTACTTTCGGGACTTATTCCCCGCCGCTTGCGGCGTAATATACTCGCGTGAGCGAGTATATACATGTAAAGTAGGTCGTGTTACTGTATCACCATTATGCGATGTTTCCCAATGAATATAGCCGATTTACTTGTGTGACTGCACATCAATCAAATCGGCTATAAATCCGCCGCCAGACCGTCCCGGTCGATGAGCCGGGACAGCTTCACCAGCGCGTGGCGCAGATCGAGGATGGAGTCAAGACGCGAGCGGAACAGCTCATCCTGACCGCTGGAGGTGGGATTTTTCTGTAACATGAATTGCAACCTTTGAAGCGTTACACAGCACTTCCTTGCAATCTACATCACGGACAAAGACAAAAATAGACTTCCTGTGCAACACCTTGAAACTTTTTTAGGGCTGACTAGATAAGCTATATGAAACGAGCAACAACAACGCGCACGACTAAATGAAAAATGCTCTAGGCGTTGAGAACATCCCGCATCGAATAATAGCCGGGCGGCTGGATCATTGCCCAGCGGGCGGCTTTGATGGCTCCGGCGGCGTAAATATCGCGGCTGGAGGCCTTATGCACCAGTTCAAGCCGTTCTCCATCCCCGGCGAACAAAACGCTATGTTCTCCAATAACATCCCCCCCGCGCAGGGCCGTGAACCCGATTTCGCCGCGCCCGCGTTCACCCGTTAGCCCGTCCCTGCCCCGCACCGCGTATTCCGCCAGCGCCACCCGGCGGCCCTCGGCGGCGGCATGGCCCAGCGCCAGCGCCGTGCCCGAGGGGGCATCCCGCTTCATCCGGTGATGCAACTCCGTAATCTCAATATCCCAGTTCTCGTCGAGCGTTGCGGCCACCTGCTGGACTAATCCCAGCAACATATTGACCCCGATACTGAAATTCGCCGCCCAGACCACCGGAATTAGCGCCCCCAAGCGCTCCAGCGCCACCTGTTGCGTATCGGAAAGCCCGGTCGTACCGCAGATAAAGGCAACCCCTGCCCTCGCCGCCTCCTGAGCCGCCGCCAGCGTATAATGCGGCGTGGTGAAGTCAATCACGGCATCGGCATGGGGCAATAACGCCTCCAGATCGGTAGAAATCCGGCAATCCGCCAGCCCGAGCGCATGCAGCAGCGCCCCGACATCATGCTCCTTGCCGGGGCGCACGGTGACACCTGCCAATGTCAGGGAATCCACCGCCGCCTGTGCGATCAGCATCCGCCCCATGCGCCCCAGCGCGCCTGTGATAATCAGGTTCATATGCAAAAGCCTGTCTGCCTCAAAATGACAGGCTTTTTTGCCCATCAACGATTGCTTTCACTTCTTCTTCGCGGCAGCGGCGGCGGCTTTTTTCATTTCCTCATCGCGGGTGGCGACGATGTCGTCAATCAGCCCGAATTTTTTGGCTTCTTCGGACGCCATGAAGTTATCACGATCCATCGCCCGCTCAAT
>JAKFYP010000026.1 GCA_021730835.1 Alphaproteobacteria bacterium | reverse complement strand
ATGACCTTCAAAAACCTCGCCTACAACATGCAGCGCTTCGTCTTCCTCATGCGAGGGCGACGACAGGAGCGGTGTGTCTGAAGTATGAAAAATGCGATGAAATGAGCCAAAAATAACCCAGTTACTCGCCAAAATGGCGAATATCCAACCACAAAAACCATCGACGGAGAAAATTTATGCCAGACTCACACGAAAATCAGATTGATAGAAGTGCCCGGGAACGATTCCGTTATCACGTTTGTCGCCGGGCTGGGGATTACGCGATTACGGTGGACAACTTCACCAACCTCACCGAAAGCGATTTCATTTTTGCATAGGATGGCCCATTTGGTACAGCCACCGCCTCCTCCCCGGAGGGAGGAGGGGAATACAACGCGAATCAATCTTCCGAAAACAGCTTACGCCGCCTGTCGGGCCGGGCCTCCCCTGCTCCCCTGACGACTACGCGAGCGGCGACGGCGCGGCTTCTGCCCGCCGTCCGGCTTGCGTTCACCTCTGGGGCCTGATTCCTGCTTCTCGCCGGGATTCATCATCCGCTGAATCGCCTTCCATTTCGCGTGATCCTGTGGCGCAAGCAACGTCAGCGCGTCGCCATCGGCCCCGGCCCGCGCCGTGCGCCCGATCCGGTGGATATAATCCTCCGGGCTTTGCGGCAAATCGTAGTTGATGACATGGGCGATATGCGGAATATCCAGCCCCCGCGACGCAATATCGGTCGCTACGAGAATACGGTATTTCTGCTTGCGGAAGCCGTCAATCACCTGCTCGCGCTTGTTCTGGCGCAAATCGCCATGCAACGCGCTGGCCTGATGCTTGTTGCGGCAAAGCCTGACCGCCAGCTTCTCCGCGCCCCATTTGGTTTTCACGAAAATGATGATCGTCCCCTCACGTCGCTCAAGCTCCTCCAGCAGGCGCGAATATTTATCCGCATCGCTGACTTTAATCAGCTCCTCGGAGATATTCTCCGCCGTGGCCGTGGTCGAGCCGATAGCAATACGCACCGGATCATTGAGGTATTTTTTCGACAGTTTAATGATATTATCCGGCAGGGTAGCCGAAAACATCAGCGTCTGGCGCTTGGCGGTCAGGTAACGCAAAATAGCGTCAAGCTGGATGCCAAAGCCCATATCGAGCATGCGGTCGGTTTCGTCGAGCACGAGAAAACGGGTGTCATGCAGCATGAGTGTCCCGCGAGTCAGGTGATCGTTGATCCGCCCCGGCGTGCCGATAATCAGGCGCGGGCGGTTGCGCAGCTCCTGAATCTGCCTTGGCATGGACTCGCCGCCGATCAGCAGCGCCGTGGTAATCGGGGCGCGCCCGATCATCTGCTTGAGCGCCGCCTGTACCTGCACCGCCAGTTCGCGGGTCGGCAGCAGCACCAGCGCACTGCCCCGCGTATTGTTGAGCAGGCTGGCGATCATCGGAATGCCGAATGCCGCCGTCTTGCCGGTTCCGGTCTGAGCAGAGCCTAATATATCGCGCCCTTCGAGCGCGGGGGGAATCGCCTCGGCCTGAACCGGCGTCGGCGTAGTGAATTTCATACGCTCAAGCGAGCGCACGAGCGGCAGGGGAAGCCCCGCCTCCTGAAAACTG
Source organism: Alphaproteobacteria bacterium (assembly GCA_021730835.1). Lineage (GTDB taxonomy): Bacteria > Pseudomonadota > Alphaproteobacteria > Rickettsiales > UBA998 > JAKFYP01. The sequence goes on along the minus strand of JAKFYP010000026.1, from coordinate 8,429 downwards.
AACATATTTTTATTCCTTCTATGTTTCTATTACGCGCAAAAGCTCACATGGCAGGCCCGCAACCGCAAGCCTGCCGCTCATGCGGCATAACCAACTTATTTTTAAAAAATAAATTGAATGATTATGTTGTAACCTCCGGGCACGTCTTGCAGGCTGGCTCGCCTGCAAACCGCTACACATGTTACCGCATAGAAGGAATCTCAGCGAAAAATACGGCGGATCAATCGAAAGCCCGCCATACATATTACCGGCGCAAAGTCACCAAACAGATGAATTTCCGAAGGAAACCCCGGCAGCGATGCCGCCGGGGCTAACCTGTTTATTTTAGCAGTCGCTTACGCAGCGTCCGCAACCAGTTGCAGATTCACTGCGGACTGCTTGCCGTTGTTGGTTGCGATTTCATAGCTGATCTTCTGCCCTTCGTTGAGCTGGAAAAGACCGGATTTTTCAACCGCGCTGATGTGTACGAACACATCGTTGCCGCCGCTGTCCGGAGCGATGAAACCATAACCCTTAGTCGGGTTAAACCATTTAACAGTACCAGTTGCCATGAGTAATCTCCTTAAATCATGGTATTAAAATACCGCCCAAACCGTTCAGGCGGCCAAGAGCCTGTATCACCGGCGGTGAAACACCATCGGGAACTCTTGGTCAAACGCGTGGGGATCGGAAGATCGTCTATCCTTATTTCCAAGGATATGCTGCAACGCAGCCTGCATAGCAAAGAGTCGAATACGGAACTTGTAGGCCGCTTATACGCCTTTTAGCGGCACATTTCAAGTGTTTTTATAAACTATTTCTTCCGCCCCAAGGGACGGGGAATATAACCTGAGAGGATTTAATCGGTATTCTAACGAAATTTTAAGGAAAAGGGGATAGTGTGGATTTTACCGTCATGGTGCATAGCCTTTTTTGAAGCTGCGCGCCAATCCTCAGGAGTCTTGCATGCACCCCGAATCACATTCTTATTCACTCGAGCAAAAAGTATTTGAACTTGAACGCCAGCTATTCGAGCTGCGCCAGAGCATTAACGGCAATGGATCGGGTATGTACGCACCGGCCCCCGCCCTCACCTGTTCCGAGCAACTGGCGATTGACAAACTCACCGATGAGATGGTGCTGGAACTCTCCAATATGGGGCCGCTGACACCGCTGCTGGAGGATGACAATATCAACGACGTGCTGATTAACCGGCACGACTCGATCTATATCGAGCGCTTCGGAAAGCTGGAGCGCACCGGCATCACCCTGCCTGACGATACGGCGGTATTGAAAATCGCCGAGCAGATTGTGCGGCTGGTTGGCCGTAAACTCAACCCGCTGCGCCCGCTGGTGGATGCGCGCCTGCTTGACGGCAGCAGGGTGAATATCATCGCGCCGCCGCTGGCGGTGGACGGAACCTGTATTTCCATCCGTAAATTCGCCAAGCGCGAGATCACGCTCGACATCATGCGCGAGCAAAAGAACGTATCGGCGGAACTGGCGGAATTCCTCAAGATTATCGGGCGATGCCGCCTGAATGTTATCATCTCCGGCGGGACGGGTTCGGGTAAAACCACCTTGCTTAATGCCATGTCGCAACATATTGACGCGGAAGAACGCATCGTCACTATCGAGGACGCCGCCGAATTGCGCCTGCAACAGCCGCATGTCGTCCGGCTGGAGACCAAACCGTTTTCCACCACCGGGCGGCCCGAGGAAGAGGTCAGCATGCGCGATCTGGTGAAAAACGCGCTGCGTATGCGCCCGGATCGTATTCTCGTCGGTGAGGTGCGCGGCCCGGAAGCCTTCGACATGATGCAGGCAATGAATACCGGCCATGAAGGCTCGCTGACCACCATCCACGCCAACCACCCGCGTGACTGCCTGTCGCGTCTGGAAAATATGATCGGGATGGCCAATCTCGGCCTGCCGATTCGCTCAATCCGCCATCAGGCCGCCTCGGCCATTCAGCTTATCGTGCAGATCAGCCGTATGCGCGACGGCCATCGCCGCATTCAGTATGTCTCGGAGATTACCGGCATGGAGCAGGAAACCATCGTCATGCAGGATTTATTCGTCTTCAACGTCACCGGCGAGGATAAGGAAGGCAAGCTGACCGGCGATTTCAAATGGACGGGTATCATGCCGCGCTTCCTGCGCCGCGTCGCCTACTATAAGGAAGATGAGCGTCTGGCGCGCTGCCTCGGCGTCCGGTTGCCGAAGCTGAACTGACGTTGCTCCCTCTCAAGGAGGAGGAGAAGGAAATGCTCATTCCTGAACCAGAGGTATAGGAATCCAGTATCAGCGGGCGGGATAACGATCCCCTAAGGAAGCTTCGGCAAGATAATTCCCGACATGCGAGGCAGCACCCCTGCCTGGCCCACGCGCCAGAATTTCCTGCGCATGGCGGGGCGTCGGCGGATTTTCATATTGCGCCAGTTCCGTTGTCATGGCGTGCGGGCCGACGTAACCCGCATCGTATTCCGGCCCCGGTGCGAATCCCGGCACATGCGCTTGTTGTAAGGCCACAGCCAGTTCGGGCGACATCGCCGCCTCTCTGGGACGCTCCCCTATAGAGCGCTGGTTATGCTCACGGGCCTCGGAGACACCTTCGTAAGCGCCTTTTCCCGCGCCATATAGCCCACCCGCCGCAGCGTGCAACCCAGCCAGATGCTCCGTAAAATGCAGATAGCTTATCCCATGCGAAGGATCACCCATGATGCCCGTACCGGCAATAATGCCGCCTGTATTCGCACCACCGCTGGTCAGCATATCAAGGCCAACCAGCAACCCGCTGAAGCCGAGGCCTATTGCCCCGGCCAGCAGGCCTTCACCCAGCATTCCCTTAAAAAGCCCCTTCCCCGCGCCTGAAACCACGCCTTCCGGCTCGATCTCGACGCTCCCGATCACCGGGGCGGAAGGGGGGGGTGCAAGTTCCATAACCGGCATCGTGACCTACCTTGAAATCTCGGATTCGGAATCCCGGCCATGCTCAACCAGATCCTGAAATGTCCGCACACCCTTGCGAGTAAATTTTTCAACACTGGTCGGGCTTTGAGGCTGCACCTGCACCGGGGGAGCCGCACCGGCCATTTCCATCTGTTTCTCGGTTTCCGCCCGTGCTACGACCGTTTCTATTTTGGCATTTTTTTCGCGTGCGTCATCAATCCCGTTAAACGCCCCTACCGCTCCGTTAAAGACCACCGCCAGTCCGGTCAGCGTCGCCGGAAGGCCGATGGCGAAATTCAATCCGGCACCCTTGGCGATAAATCCCATCGCCTCCGGAAAAAGCGCGCCGCCAAGCAGGCAGGCTCCGGCCAGTATGACCCCGGCCATCGCGGCGGCGAGCATATTGTTTGCGCCTTTCGCGCTGAAAATACGCCCCAGCGCACCCTTAATCCCTGAGAAAGTAGGGTTATCTTCGCGGGAGCGAACCAGTTCAGCGGGATCGAGTGTATCTTCTGCCATGAGGCATACTCTGAGTTTCTACGTTATTCCGTAGGATAAATGTATCACAGGCGCATAAAAAAGTGTGTGAAGATTCGATGACAATTGACATGGCAGAGGCAGGAATCCGCCGTTTTCAGGTCACATCTCCGATAATTAAGATTCTCCGGATCAAAATCCGAACAAAAAACGACAAAATTATCAATTTTTCAATTTATCCGTGTAAGGATGGACAGAAGCACCCTGAAAAGGTTGATCTCTTAATATTGCTTTTTTATAGTTGCATAAGAACAGAAACAACAATCATAGCGTGCATGCCTTCATTATTGCTTATTGACTCCGAAATACCAAGGCGCAGCGAGTTCGCCACGGCACTCAGGAATATCCTTGCCTGCGAGTGTATGGAATACGATGCCATCAACCCGGCGCTGAACCGGTTGCTCTCGTGCCGTAACCCTCAACCCGATCTGATCCTGATTGACATATCCACCCGGGATTTTCCAAGCGGCCATATTATCCGCACCATGCGGCATATCTGCCCGTCGCTGGCGGTGATCGTGCTGTGCGAGGAAGCGGATTCTGATCGGCTACGCGAGGCGATGGAAGCCGGGGCACATGATTTTCTGCCGCATAAAGCCTCGCGCCTGCGACTGGAGCGCACCCTGAAAAACGCTCTGGATTTCCAGCGGCTGCGGGGACAAGCCGCTGATGCGGAGCATTCGGTGCGGCTGCTTGACCGGCATGGTAATTTACGTTCTCTCAACGACATTGAGCGGGAAATCTACTGCTTTGCCCTGACCTATTCACGGGATTCACGCAGCGACATCGCAAGGCGGTTGGGGATCGGGCGCACCACACTTTACCGGAAGGTACAGCAGTTGAATCTTAACCCTGAAACAGCCGAGAAACAGGGAGAGATTACCAGAACAGAGCAATACTAACCAGAAAAAGACTCATAACCTGAGACATCCGGCTTCGGCACTTAAGAAGCTTCCAAACGACAATCCTGCCGCTTTGTCAGGGCATCCCGAGATGCCTTAACGGCAAAAATCCGCGATGAATATGCCTCAATGAAAACATAACTATGCAACAAGGCCTATGATCGCCTGTTACTCTGCAAATTTCTCTCTATGCAAGAGAAAGGGGAGCATATGCTTGCCCCCCTTTTCATCAGAGAAAATCAAATCAGGCGGCTTCTTTCTTCGGTGTCTTCACGCCATGCGCGGAAGGAGAGGAAGAGGAGGAAGAGGAAGAGCCGGGAGCGGATGAAGAAGAATCCGATCCCTGAATATTGATCTCGCCGGTGAGTTGCCCACCACGCTCAATTTCGACTTCGCCGTAAGAAATTTTTCCGCGTACCTTGCCGGTCGAATAGATTGTCAGGCGATTGCGCACCACCAGCGTTCCCTCAAACAAACCGCTGATTTCCGCATCCTGAATCTGGGCTGTGCCCTTAAAAGAACCGGTCTCGGCAATTTCAACCGTATGCACATCCTTGAGCTTGGCGTCCACTTCGCCTTCAATGACAAGACGATCGCAAGTAGCGATTTCCCCTTTCAGCAGAATATCATTCCCAACCGTCAGGATGCGTTTGCCGCCTTTCGCCCCCATGCCCGAGGCGGACGGCGAAGCGCCGGGAGCGGAACCCATCGGCTTGGAAGGGGGAGCAACGGGGCGAGCCGGAGAGTATGCCGGAGCCGCCGCCTGCTGCATGCCGCCGACCGGGCTGACGCCTGCGACCGGGCGATAGGCCGGGGCAGCGGATGCCGACGGCGCACGGCCCTGAAGCTGGCTACGGTTTTCTTCGTTATTATGCGGCTGCATGGCCGACTGTGATCCTGTATTTTCGTTCATGGTATTCTCCTCTGAATCTGAATCGAAATCAAAGCCCTCTTCCTTACGACGAAACATGAAATTCTCCTGATCATGCTAAAGGGTTATGCGATGGTTGGCGTTATTCCCGCGTGATGAGCTGCATGATGCGGCCCGACGGTTGCTATAGTTGTAGTATGGTGTCAAAAATTGTGCAACCGCAAACTTAGCGTGCGCAATACTTATTGCATCACCGTTCGATCCGGTTATCCTCCCGCGCAGGAGCAATGTGCATGGCTGTCTATACACGACTGAGCGAGGAGGAATTCAAAAGCATTACCGATGCCTATGGGCTTGGTGAATTTCTGGCGGCTACCGAAATCGCGCAAGGTGTGGAAAACAGCAATTATTTTTTTGACACAAAAAAGAAAAGCAAAAAAAAACGCAGCATCCTGACCATCTATGAACAACGGGTGGATACCGACAAGCTGCCCTTCTACCTTGGCATGATGGAGCATCTGCATGGCAAGGGCATTCCCTGTCCACTCCCGCTAAAAACCAAGGACAGCCAGCAGTTCATCGGCATACGAGACAAAAAAGCCGCTATCGTAACCTTTCTTGAGGGACAAAGTGTGCGGCGTATCGGTAACGCACATATCCGTGAGGTCGGCGGCTGGCTGGCGCGCATGCACCTTGCCGCCGAAGGATTCACCCTGCGGCGAGAGAATGGGCTTTCCGTAGCAGGCTGGCACAAACTCATCGGCAAAATTGGAGCGCAAGCCGATGAAATAGCCTCTGACCTCAGCCGGATGCTCACCGATGAATTCGTCTGGCTCGCGGAACGCTGGCCAACGCATCTGCCCGAGGGAGTCATCCACGCCGATTTATTCCCCGATAATGTTTTCTTCAAAGGCGACAGCCTGAGCGGTGTGATTGATTTTTATTTCGCCTGCAACGACCTGTTCTTATACGAGTTGGCGATTGTACTCAACGCATGGTGCTTTGAGCAGGGAACGGAATTCAATATCACCAAGGCAGGAATTTTGCTTAACGCCTATCATACCGTCAGGCCAATTGGGCCGCAGGAACTCGAAGCCCTGCCTATCCTCTGCCGGGGAGCGGCGCTACGCTTCCTGCTTACCCGCGCCCATGATCTGATATTTCCGCAGACCGGCGCGTTGGTTATCCCGCACGACCCGATGGAATATTACCGCAAGCTGCAATTTCATCAGCAGGTGCGCCATCACGGGGAGTACGGGCTATGAAGCACGGCGTCATCATCTACACGGACGGCGCATGCTCGGGCAATCCCGGCCCCGGTGGCTGGGGTGCGATACTCATCTGCCGCGGTACGGAGAAGGAAATCTCCGGCGGCGAGCCTGCCACCACCAATAACCGCATGGAGTTGACCGCCGCGATTGAAGCACTGAACTGCCTGAAGCAACCTTGTGAAATCGCGCTTTATACCGATAGCGAATATGTACGCAAAGGGATCACCGAGTGGATTCATAACTGGCAGCGCCGGGGCTGGAAAACCGCCGATAAAAAACCGGTGAAGAACGCCGATCTATGGCAGGCATTGCTTGAGGCGGCACGGCGGCACAAAATAGACTGGCACTGGGTCAGGGGCCATGACGGGCATCCGATGAACGAGCGCGCCGATGCCCTCGCCCGCGCCGCAATTTCCCGCTGAGAGGCGTGTTTGCCTGCAAATGAGAATGACTTGCATTTTCACCTTAATCCCGTTATAATTAATGGAATATGGTATTTCTGAATTATTTTGGTTCGGAAATACCATACAGGGTGCGACTGCGCCCCGCCGCCCATGCGGCGCAAGCCTGCGTGGCGCTTGAACACCTGATTATTCTGAGAATCAGATTAATTGGAAAAGACTATAAATAAAAAAATAACCGGGCGATCGCCCCCAAGAAAAAGAGCTTATGTACGCTTGTATCTGTAACGGCCTTAAAGACACCGATGTATGCGAAGCCATCGCCGAGGGGGCATGCTCGGTCGAGCAGGCCTACGCCATGCTGGATTGCCGCCTGATGTGCGGGAAATGCGCCTGCGATGTCGAGGCGCGGCTACTGACGCCGCTGGTTGCTTCTCATATTCGCCAGCCTGCTTGCCAAGCCTGATTCCCTCACTTATACTTCTCCTTCTCTCATAATCTCAGGAACACATCATGGCCAAGAGTAATCCGGTGGTGCGCCACCTCAATATCCTGCTGACCAACGAACTGACCGCCATCAACCAGTATTTCCTGCATGCGCGGATGCTGCGGCATCTGGGCTATAGCAAACTGGCCGAAAAGGAATATGAGGAGTCGGTGGACGAGATGAAGCACGCCGATGCGCTGGTGCAGCGTATCCTGATGATCGGTGGTTTACCGAATTTGCAGGAGATCGGTAAAATGTCAGTGGGTGAGAATGCGAAAGAGATGCTGGAAGCCGATTACACGCTGGAGAAAAAGGCGCGGGCCGACCTGCTGGCGGCGCATGCGGCCTGCGAGGGCGACCCGACGAGCATCAACCTGATTGAGGCGATTTTAGAGAGCGAAGAGCAGCATATGGAGTGGCTCGAAGCCCAGCTTGGCCTGATAAAAGCGATGGGGCTTGAAAATTACCTTCAGGCACAGCTATAACAATGACACAATCACCTAATCTGAAAGGCATCTTTATATGTTCAAAAAATTCTTGTTAGCGTTTTGCGCGTTGTTCATGTTCAATCAGGCGGAGGCCCGTGACTTGGAAAACACATTATATTTGCAACTCAAGGATGGCCGGGTGGTCATTGAATTGCTGCCCGAGAAAGCCCCCAACCATGTGTCACGCATCAAGGAACTGGTGCGCCAGAAATTCTATGACGGGCTTGTCTTTCACCGGGTGATTGACGGGTTCATGGCCCAGACCGGCGATCCGACCGGCACGGGCACAGGCGGCTCAGGCAATCACCTCAAGGCGGAATTCAACGATGAACCGCATGTGCGCGGCACGGTTTCGATGGCCCGCGCCACCGACCCGGACAGCGCCGACAGCCAGTTTTTCATCGTGTTCGACGATGCCCGTTTTCTGGATAAGCAATATACGGCTTGGGGCCGCGTGGTTGAGGGCATGGAATTCGTTGATAATATCAAAAAAGGCGACTCGGAAGATAACGGCACGGTGACCGATCCCGATAAGATGATT
>JAKFYP010000070.1 GCA_021730835.1 Alphaproteobacteria bacterium | reverse complement strand
CTACCCAGCAGGGCGCAGGTAACGCCCAGTGAAATCGACGCGGGAATTTTCTCAATGTCCAGTATTCCGGCGGCAATGACTTTCCCGCCGATAAAAATCAGCACCAGCGACAACGATACCTTGAGGTACTCAAAACGATGCAGCATGGCGGCCAGCGCGAAATATAACGCCCGCAGACCCAAAATAGCGAACACATTGCTGGTGAAAACAATATACGGCTCGGTGGTGATGGCAAAGACCGCCGGGATACTATCAAGTGCAAAAATAATATCGGCGCATTCGATCATCACCAGCGTAATAAACAGCGGCGTGTAATAGCGTACCCGGCGATTCGGATTTTCCGCATGCGGCATCAGAATAGTGAACCGCTTGCCATGCAGGGTTTCCGTCACCGGCAGATGGGTTTTCAGCCATTTAAGCAGGCGGCTTTGCGAGAAATCCTTTTCGTCGTCATCATCCATGAACAACATCTTGATGCCGGTAAAAATCAGGAAGGCGGCGAACAGGTAGAGTACCCAGTGGAAATGGGCGACAATAGCGGCTCCGGTAGCAATGACGACACCGCGCAACACCAGCACCCCGATAATCCCCCAAAACAGCACCCGGTGCTGGTATTGCCGGGGGATGGCGAAATAGCTGAATATCAGCGACATCACGAAGATATTATCCAGCGACAGCGATTTTTCGACCAGATAGGCGGTCAGGTAGTCGCTACCGGCATCCGCCCCGAGTTGATGCCAGACCCAGAATCCGAACATGACGCCCAGAAAAATGTAAAAGGCGCTCATCCACAGGCTTTCCCGAACGGAGATTTCTTTCTCCTTGCGGTGTAGCACGCCAAGGTCGAAAATCATCAGCGCGCCGACAATGAGAAAAAAAAGCGCCCACATCCAGAAAGGTACGTCCATAAAGCTCCTACGCAAAAAATCCGAAAAAAGTCAGGTCAGTGCTAGCACTCCTTGGCGCAGGCGGCAATGCTTTGTTTGATATTCCCGCGCAAAAACCGCGATTTTTGGGATCAAGGCAAGGTTCTGTGTTTTATGGATTTATCACTAATGTGGTAAAAAAAATCAGGCAAAAAGCCAAAAAGATCGTTTTCTTTTTGAATCCAGATGCTAGTATCCGCCCGCCTAAAAAGGGGAATAACAGGCAGGAACGGCCCTGAAAAATCTTCTGTTATCAGAATGTTTAGCGTGGCCATGTAACCCGGACGTCAACAGGACGAATCAATCATAAAGAACCGAAAGCGAGATCGTATGGCGCATCATAACGCATCCGAGTGGAAACTTTTTGGCATGAACATACTGCAACTTGTCGCTATCGGCATGGTCGCCGGCATCGCCACGGGTTTTGCTTTTGGCGAATCCGCCGCGTGGCTCTCCGTATTCGGAACCGTTTTCCTCAAGCTCATCAAGATGGTGGTTGCGCCGCTGATCTTCTTCGCCCTGCTCTCAGGCATTACCTCGCTGACAGAGACCAGCAACTTCAAGGGTATCGCACTGAAAGGAACCGCCGCTTATCTCCTGACTTCCTTCATGGCGGTCTGCACCGGGCTGATCCTCGGCTCGATTTTCACCCCCGGCGCCGGCGTGCCACCGCCTGAAGCCGGAGGAACCGCCGGATTGCCACAGGGGCAGGCCATGAAGCTCGGAGAATTCTTCATGCACCTGATTCCCTCCAATATCGTGCAGGCGATGGCCGGGGATCAATATCTGCAAATCATTATTTTCGCGGTGTTTACCGGCATCGTGATGAACCATATGCCTGACCGCACCGGGCGTGTGCGCGAACTTAACACCGAACTCACCCATATTATTTTCAAGATGATCGAATGGATCGTGCGGCTTGCGCCCGTCGCAGTATTCGGCTTTATGGCCTCCATGGTCGGCACGACCGGCACGGAAGTCATTTTCAGCCTGCTCGGCCTGATGGTACTGGTCATTGGGGCATGCGTGTTTCAGTATCTCTTCTTCGGGTTGCTAATCCTCCTTATCGCCCGCATCTCTCCCCTGCCCTTCTACCGCAAGATGATTACCACGCAGCTTATGGCGTTTTCCACCAGTTCAAGTAAGGCAACGCTGACCACCGCCATGCGCGAGTTACAGCAGAAAATGGGCACTTCTGAAAGTAGCACCAACTTCATGATGCCGCTGGGCGCGTGCATCAATATGGACGGTACGGCGATTTATCTTGGCATTTGCGCCGTGTTTTTCGCCCAGATGTTCGGCGTTCAACTCGATATGCAGGATTACCTCGTGCTCATGCTGACCTGCACGCTCGGCTCCATCGGCGCGGCGGGGATTCCCAGCGGCTCGATCATTTTCATGGGTATGGTGCTCACTTCGGTCAATATCCCGATGGAAGGCATGATTATCATTCTCGGGGTTGACCGTATCCTCGATATGTTCCGCACCACGGTCAATATTACCGGCGATGCGGCCATCACCCTTATTATTGATAAAACCGAGGGCGAACTGGATAAGGAACGCTATTACAGCAAGGTGAAATAGACCAGCGGGCGGCGCGCCGAAAATGCAGGGTATCCCATTTTAACCCTTCTCCCCCTTGCAAAATAGCGCAGGAAGACTACTTTCCCCCTCATGACAAAGAAAAAACAGCATCAGGGGCCGCCGGATATCCGTAACCGCCGGGCGAAATTTGATTACTTCATTGAAGAGGAGGTCGAAGCGGGGATTGTATTGCAGGGCACGGAAGTGAAATCACTGCGCGCCGGTAAGGCGAATATTCAGGATGCCCACGCCGCCGAGAAGGATGGCGAGCTATGGCTGTTTAATGCCTATATCGCGGAATACGCGGCGGGTAACCGCTTCAACCATGCCTCCCGCCGTCCGCGCAAGCTGCTGCTGCATAAAAAACAGATCAGGAAACTGCTCGGAGCGGTGACGGTAAAGGGATATACGCTGGTTCCCATCAGCCTGTATTTCAATAATGACGGGCGGGTTAAAATCAAGCTCGGGCTGGGCAAGGGCAAGAAGCTGCACGATAAACGCGAAACCGAGAAGCAACGCGACTGGAACCGCCAGAAGGCCGCCCTGCTGAAGGAGTAGGGCTGAGTCTGGCTATCCATTTGTGCCATCGCTTCGGGTCGGAATGTTTCTGATGTAAAGCGTTGCGTTGAAGCCGTTATCAAAGCGCAGGGCTTGCGCCATCCGGGCTATGATATTGTTCCACACGGTCGGTCATCAGCTCCGCCGGGTTGCGGCCGGTACGCTCAACCCAGCTTAATTGGGTTTTATGAATATCATCCTTCAATACAAGTTGGTCAACCTTATCGAGCAGTGCATTCCGCTCATTGACCAATTCCGTATGCTGCTGCTGCGATTTGCTGGCCTGCCGCCAACCCCATACCGCTCCCAGAGCTGTGGATGCTGCCAATAGCCCTAAGCCAATCAAGGCAGATTTTCCACCTATTTTTAAAGCGACTTCTGTACCCTCTTCCTCGAACTTTTCGGCGTTTTTTGCCAGATTGTACAGATCATAAGAAGCTTTACCAACGGTAATCGCGCCAATAGGTATCGTTGTGAGACTATTAACCGCCAGCGCTTTGGCATAGGCGTTACCTATCCTGCTCGGGCCAACGTAATCCTCGTTTTTATGCTTATCGCCAAACTCACTCATAAGCCTCACCTGTTTCTTCAATTATACCTATTTTCCAGCAAAGAAATATGACAGTTCGATGACTTTATTCTTACAAAGGATCGTTCTGCATTTTCATCTTATCTATTTGAATTTTTGTCGATTTTCCTCTCCCTGCCAACATCCGTGAAATGGAGTACCGGTCTGAATGTAAACAAGCATCCCGCATGCGGATGCTGTAAGAAGGGGTAATAACCCGGAAGAATAACTCTACATCAGTGCTTCCAGCCCGCTGAAATAGCGGTAAATGGTTGCCTCGGCGTCAAGAAGGCGCTGGCGCAAACAGGTGAAATCATCGCTGGCCGTCGCCAGCGTCAGCGCATGGCGCAAACCCTCCGAGGCCTCGCCGCTCTCAGGCGAGCCACCACCGCAAAGCCGCAGGAAAAATAACACGCCGGTCAGCAATGCCCGGCATTGCAGGATTTCCTCCACGGCCTCGCGCTGAAGATGCCCCTGCTCGGCCAGCGTTCGCATGACCGCCCGCCCGTCATGCAGCGCCATGCCTTCCAGCTTTTCGGCATAGCGTAACGTCAGGCTTTGAATGATAAAATCCGCATCCATTAGCCCACCCCAGACATGCTTGATGTCCCACGGATCGCTGGTGTAGTAAGACTGGTCGATTTTCTTGCGCATGGCATAGACGGCATCGAGCAGCGTTTCCTTGTCACGCGGGCGGCGCAGAATGGTCTCTGTGACCTGCTCCAGTTCCGCCTGAAGCGCCGTATCCGCGACAATCACCCGCGAGCGCGTCAGGGCCAGAAGCTCAAACACCCAGGCCGATTCCTCATAGTAGCGCCGGAATGCCTCAAGGCTTGCCGCCAGCGGGCCGTCCTTGCCGAAGGGGCGCAGGCGGGTATCCACTTCATAGAGCCGCCCTTCCCGCCCCGGCGCACTGAGCATACCGACAATGCGCTGGGCAAGGCGCATGTAATAGACGCCGGGAGCCAGTTCACCCCCGCTGTCGGCGGGCGCGTCATAGAGGAAAAATAAATCGAGGTCGGACTGAAACGTCACCTCACGGCTGCCGAGCCTGCCAAGGCCCAGCACCGCGAAACGCCCGCTTTCCTGAGCGCCGTAGCGCGCCTTGAAACGCTTATCCACGGCGATGCACACCGCCTGCACGACCGCCTCAGCCAGATCGCTCAAAAATTGCCCCGCCTCCTCAACCCCGATCATGCCGCGCAGCAACTGGATACCGGCCTGAAACTGCTTTTCCGCGTGAAAGGCAACCAGCGCCCGGTGGGTGTCTTCCTCATCCCGGTCTCTCGCCACAATCGCCTGCAATTCCGCCCGCAGGGACGGCCCATCCGCCAGCTTGCCGAAGAAATCGCCGGTCAGCACGGCGTAAAGCAGGCTGGGGTTGGCACTCAGCGCATCGCCCAGAGCCGGGGCGCTGCCCATGATGTCGGCCACCAGTTCCATCAGCGCCGGATAGGCCGAGAACAGCGAGAAAATCTGCACGCCGGTCGGCAGGCGCGCCATGAAATTATCGAACCGGGCAAACGCGCTGTCGGGATGCGCGGTTTCCCCAAGCTCCTTGAGTAATTGCGGCATCAGTTCGGTGAGAATGGTGCGCGAGCGCTGGGTGCGTGTCGCCCGCCGGTTGCCTTTGTGCCAGTCCTGCACGGCGGCGGATACCGCCTCCGGGTTTTTAAATCCCATGCCGCCGAGCGTTTCCATCGTGCCGGGATCGTGATCCACACCGGTAAATACCAGCCTGCCGCCATGCCCGAGCGGGCTGGCGCGGGCAAAGGCCTCCATGTAAATCCCGTGCACCGCTTTGAGCGTCGCCATCAGTTCCGACTCCAGCGCCGCCACATCACTATAGCCGAGGAATGCCGCCAGCCGCGCCTGTTCTTCCGGCGCTTGCGGATAGCTATGCGTCTGCTGATCGGCCATCATTTGCAGGCGATGCTCAATACGGCGCAGGAAAATATAGGACTCGCTCAATTCATACATCACATCGGCGGTGATGATGTTTTCCTTCTCAAGCTGCTCGAGAATGGCAATCGTGCCGCGAATGCGCAGCGTGGGCATGCGCCCGCCCCAGATAAGCTGGTATATCTGGCCAAGAAATTCAATCTCACGGATACCGCCCCGGCCCGTCTTGAGGTTATGGCCCGCCAGCACGATAGCGGGCTGCTGATTACCGTGCATCTGGCGCTTGATTGAGAGAATATCCTCAATCGCCGCGAAATCGAGATGCCGCCGCCATAAAAACGGCCTGATCGCCCTGAGAAACGCCTCACCCGCCGCCATGTCCCCGGCGATAACCCGCGCCTTGAGCAAGGCCGCCCGTTCCCAGTTCTGGCCGACCGTCTCATAATAATGAATCGCGGCACGCACGCTCACTGCCGGGGGCGTGGAGGCCGGATCGGGGCGCAAGCGCAAATCGGTGCGAAAGACATAACCGCCGGGTGTGCGCTCCTGCAACAGCGTGACAAGATCCTGCGTCAGGCGGCTCATGAAGTGTTGCGCCGAATGCGGGCCGGTATAGTCGAGTTTTTCAGGATCGAAACAAACGATCAGGTCAATATCGCTGGAATAATTCAGCTCCCGGCTACCAAGCTTGCCCATCCCGAGGATAAAAACACCGCTCTCACCGGGCGTCTTTCCGCCCAGTAAGCCTTTCTGCCGCGCCTGATCGAATAATGCACCAAGCGCCGACTCCGTGGCAACGTCGGCAAAACGCGACAGCACGCCGGTGACTTCCGCCAGTTCCCATATTTCCTCAAGATCGGCCAGCGCGACGATCAGAGCCAGTTTCCGCTTGCGCTCACGCAGAATTTTGCCGGTTTCCCCGGGGCCGGATGCCGGTATCGCCGCCAGCAATTCATCTGCAATATCCTCCGGCCCGCGAGTGAAATAGCCATCCACGACATCGGGATGACGGCGGATCAGGTCAGCCAGATACGGGCTGCACGCGGCGACCGGCTCCAGCAAGGCACGGCGGCGGGAGTTATCACCGGCGACAGGCAGCGGCTCGCTAACATATCCGGCGGCATAAGGAACGGGAAAAAAATTTTCTTTCATGCGAATGCTTGCAAGTGCCTGAGTGGGGTTTATAGTTCTATAGCGTTTTCTGATCTAATCGGAAAACGCTATATCATCCGATCCCTGTTTTTCCAGCGCCATGTCCGAGCAACCCGAGCAGGTCACCCCACGCAGGAAGCGCCGCTATGTGATAGCCGCTTTGCTGCTGGCGCTGTTTTGCGCCGGGCTGATCCGGGTTTCTACCGGCTATCGTGCCCTGCCCTTCCTGCGCGAACGTGTCATTTCGGAGGTCAATGATGCGCTATCGCCCTCCTCCGTCAGCATCGGAGAATTGCGCTTCCGCTTCGATCCCGTGCATCTGAGGCTTAAAGTACGCGGGCATGATATTATCGTCGCCGATGCAAACAAGAAACCGTTGATTACCCTGCCGCGCTCCAAGGCGGCGCTGCCGCTGATTGACCTGATTCGCGGCGATACGCGCCTGCATAGCCTTGAGTTGCGCTCGCCTTCGCTGACCGTTACCGAAAAGCCCGGCGGCGGATTCGCGTTGTTTATTGACGATGCGCCCGGCCCGATGCCACAAACGCCGGTTGAGAGCATGGATTTCAACCGCCTGCTTGCCGGGATTGAACGCATCGGCATCAAAATTCTGACGCTGACCGATGCGCGGCTGCATATCAGGAGCGCTGATCCGTTTGAAATTACCCTGCCTGAATCCGAGATACGGCTTTCCGGGGACAAGGAACATCGCAGTTTTTCCTACCGTGTACGGCTGAACAAGAGCAAACAACCGGCCTTGATCGAAGGCACGGCAGACAGTAAACCTGCCACAACGGCATTTGAAACGCAGGCGACATTCGCCGGACTGCCCGTTGCCATCGCCACTCCCTTTCTGGCGCGCTTTGAGGCGCTTGCTCCGCTGAAGGGGCTGGAGGCTTCCGTCAGCGGGGCATTTAGTTTAAGCACCCGCGATGGCGCGGCGGATACCGCCCATATCGAAGCGCATATGACCGGCGGGCAATTCGACAACCCGGACTTCCTGCCGGGCGTCATTCCCATCGGAGAATTCAAATTCAGGATAGACGCCGAGCAGGGCTTGTCGGTCATTCGTATCAGCGGGCTGAGTTTTTCCAACCCCGAGATTGACCTGATTGCCTCGGGTGAGTTCACGCATGGCACGGAAGGCTTAAAGGGCACGCTGCGGGCGGCGGGCAGTAACTTCGCCGTGCTGAATATCGGGCGTTACTGGCCCCTTTCCCTGTCGCCGGATGCCCGTGGCTGGGTCGTGGAGAATCTTCAGGACGGATTGATTTCCAGCGCCGAGGCAGAGCTTATGGTTGCCCCGGATGCCACCACACTTAAAGCAACGCTTGAAGTTGAGCATGCGCAAGTGCGCATCATGCCGCATCTGCCGCTGGCCGAAGAAGCGAAGGGCATCGTGGAGTTAACCGAAGACGCCATGAAAGTGCATATTGAGTCGGCGCAAGCCATGAGCGGTTCGGTATTGGAGAAAGGCACGCTGGAGATACCGAGTTTTACTTCTAAAGGTGTGCTGATGCACAGCGATATTACCGTGCGCGCCCCGGCGAAAGATGTCGCTAGAATCATGGCGAAAGAGCATCTGGCCATCGCCGATGAGTTGAAACTCAACCCTGATACCATTCAGGGGGAAGCACATGGCTCGCTGAAACTAACCGTTCCGCTCTATTCTTCCGAGTTGCCAGAAGCGGAGCGCGGAGAAATCTACGACCTTGAGGCAAAGGTAAGCAATGTGGCGCAGGATAAGGCGCTTGGAAAATGGAATATCAAAAGCTTAAACGGAAAAATTAAGGTAACGAATAAAGAAGCGGCACTGAAAGCGAAAACTGAACTCAACGGCATCGCCTCCGCGCTTGACATCACCACGCAACTGAGCGGCGGCGAAACCCTATACCACTTTATTGCAACCATCCCCTCCGCTAAAATGGATCATTTCGGATTCAGCCTGCCCGAGGAAATCAGCGGGCCGGTCGGCGTTGACGCGCATGTGAAGGAAAACAGTAAAGGCGAAGCGATTGCGGCGACCCTGAACCTGACGGATGCCGTCATTGACGTGCCCGGCATCGCCTACCGCAAGCCCGCCGGAAAAAAAGCCCTGCTTGAGATTCAAACAAAGCCCGATGCCGAGGTGCTCGATGCGGCGTCCTTCTCTTTCAGCGCCCCTTCGCTCAAGGCGAAAGGCCGGTTTCGCCAGCGCAAAAAAGACGCGGAACTGCTCTCACTCAACCTCTCCGATCTGCGCTATCGTAACAATGCGTTCGCACTGGATTACCAGTTGAACCGCAATATACGCGATATTTCCATCAAGGGGAAAACCCTCGATCTTTCAGCATTCAGGGAAAATGAGAAAGCCAATGCCAAACCCGATAAAACCAGCCCGCTCAAGCAACTGGCGCGTAGCAACATCACGCTGGCCCTCGATGTACTGGTATTCGACAAGGGGCGCGAGTTGCTGGGCTTAAGCGGGCATATACGCTGCCCCGGCGAAACCTGTACCGATACCGACATCCGGGCACTGACCGGTGACGGCAAACCTTTCACTTTCCGCCTCTCCGGCAAGGGAGGAGAACGCCATGTATCCGCCCAATCCCCCGATGCCGGGGGTGTTTTGCGGGCGCTCGGCGTAACCGCCAATATGCGCGGCGGCAAGCTGGACTATCAGGCGGATTACACCGGCGCAACCACGCAATCCGGCAAGCTGCTGATTACCGATTATACCATCGTCAACGGCCCGATACTCGCCCGGATGCTTTCGCTCGCTTCGCTCAGCGGGATACTCAACACCATGACCGGCAAAGGCATCACCTTTAAAAAACTCTCGGCGAAGACCACGTTTGACGGCGATACCGTCACGATCAAAGACGGCAAAACCTACGGCTCGGCGATCGGCATCACGGCAGAGGGAACAATCGCGCCTTTTTCGGAAACCATTAATCTGGGCGGCACACTCGTTCCCGCCTATACCGCCAATTCCATTCTCGGCAATATCCCGCTATTTGGAAAAATGCTGGTCGGCGACGAAGGCGGCGGCATCTTCGCCGCCCGGTTCAGCATCAAGGGCGATACCGATGCGCCCGATATTTCCGTCAACCCGCTTTCCTTGCTGACGCCGGGTTTCCTGCGCAATCTGTTCGATATTTTTGAGTGAAGCAGTCAAACCTAAAACCTGAAACCTGCCCCCCCACGACTCAGCTACGGCTTTCAGCCTTGCTTCGTCTGCTCCCCCTCAAGGGGGGAGCGAAGTATCGTGAGTACAGATTCTTTTTTAAACCTAAAACCTATAACCTGAAACCTGTAACCTAAAACCTGTAACCTATAACCTGTAACCTATAACCTGTAACCTA
>JAKFYP010000174.1 GCA_021730835.1 Alphaproteobacteria bacterium | reverse complement strand
TGTGGATACCGATGCGTTGCTGCACCGTCAGGATACGCAGCGCCAGTCGGCTTTGCCCGATACCGCAACGCAATCTGCCTTGCGCCGTGACGAGATACAAACCCCGGATGCCGCACGCCACTTGCCGTTGACGCAAGGTGTGCCTGATTCCGGCCATGCGCCGGATGCCTCGCGGGCAGTCAGGCTTGCGCATGCGATGCCCGATACGCCGGTGCATGAGCAGATTCATGTGCAGGTGCGTCAGGCGGTGGCGAACGGCAACGATGAGATCCATATCCGTCTGCATCCCGAGGAACTGGGCCGGGTTGAAATCAAGCTGCGTGTCGGTGCGGATCAGCAGACGCATATTCTGGTGACGGTCGATAAGCCCGATACGCTCGACCTGTTGCAGCGCGATGCGAAAGGGCTGGAGCGCGCCTTGCAGGATGCCGGGCTGAAAGCCGACAATAACAGCATGCAGTTTAATCTCCGTCAGGATCAGCAGGGTGGCGGGCAGGACGGCCAGCAGGCCGGGAATGCTTCCCGTACCGGTGGCTACGGGAATGCCGAGGCAAACGAAGCCCCCGCATTGGAGAACACACTCACGCCGATGGACATCAACGGGGATTACCGTCTGGTCGCCAGCGAAGGCGTGGACATAAGAGCATAAAGATACAGGAGCAGGCAACATGGACGCGATTACCGAAGTACCGACGGGACTGGATGCCATCCGGCAGGAGACGAATCCTTCCAGAGCGCAAACATCACGCAACAAGCTGATTGACGATATTGATACGTTTTTGAAACTGCTGACCACGCAGTTGCGGCATCAGGATCCTACCGAGCCACTTGATACCAATGAGTTCACCAAGCAGATCGCGGCGCTGTCGCAGGTCGAGCAGGCGATTTCCACCAACGAGAATCTCGAGCAGCTCATCGCGCTCAACCAGAAAGTCGGGGTCGATGCCGGGGTAAATTATATCGGTCAGGTGGTGGAAGCGCCGGGCAACGCCGGGTTCCTCGTCAACGGCGTCGCGCCGTTCGTCTATGAGTTATCACGCAATGCCAAAGACGTGAAAGTCGTTATTTCCGATGCTTCCGGCAGCGTGGTCTTCAGCGGTCAGGGTAACGGGCAGGTTGGGCGCAATCTCGTCACCTGGGACGGCTTTAACAGCTTCAACGGGCGGCAGTCGCCTGACGGCGAGTACCATATCGCCATCACCGCGACCGATACCGAAGATCAGCCCGTCACCGCCACGACGTTCACCTCAGGTGTCGTTACCGCAGTCGAGCAGGATGAAGGCGAGGTGAAGCTGATTGTCGGCACGCAGGACGTGCCGTTGCAGGATGTGCTCGCCGTGCGGGCACAGAGCTTCGCGCCACCCCCGGCGCAAACGGAATCCACTGAGTCGCAGGCATCGGATGATACCGATAGTACGACGGATGAGGAAGCATAAATTAATCAACAGGAAACCGAACAACCAATACTAATAACAGGAGGCACAACATGTCACTTTATGGAGCTTTATTTACCGGCGTATCCGGTCTGAATACGCAGGGACAGAAAATCGGGATCATTTCCGATAACATCGCCAACGTGAATACCGTCGGCTACAAGAAGGCGCAGGCGCAGTTTCAGTCGCTGGTCGTCAACGCCTCGTCGGTGACATCGTTCTCACCGGGCGGCGTGCGCGCCACGACCCGTTATAACATCGACCAGCAGGGCCAGTTGGCCTCGACTTCCGCGCCCACCGATATCGCTATCTCCGGGCAGGGCTTGTTCGTCGTCACGGCGTTGTCGGACGGCAGCGGCCAGACGCTCTTTACCCGCGCCGGATCGTTCCGTCAGGATGAGGGCGGGAATTTCATCAACTCGCAAGGCTTCTTCCTGCAGGCCTGGCCTCTTGATCGTGAGGGCCGCCTGCCGGGTGAAGTCGGCAACACCAACACGACTTCGTTCTCCAACGTAGAAAGTTTGCAGACAGTTAACGTGGAATCGGTGGTGGGAACCGCCGAGGCAACCGAGAATGTCGAAATCGGGCTGAACCTCGATGCCGATGAAGCTATCTTCGCCGGAGAAGGAGCAACCATTTTGATGGATGCCTTCGCGCCCAATAACTTCGAGATCGGTGCAGAGGACATTATCGCGCCGGATGAGACCAGCGCAACCGTCCCCCCGCCGTCGCTCGGGCTTTCCACCACTAACAATATCGCCCGCGGCGACCAGTTCACGGTCAGCACCGGCAGCGGCTTCTCATACGACTATCTCTATGGTGGCTTTACCGTCAGCCGTGACATTGACATCGGCACGGCGGCCAATATGGGCGACAGCACGATCATTACCACGCCTGTCGCTATCCCCGCCGGCGCTATCAGCACCGTGGATACGACCACCACGATTCGGGTAAATTTCGCCGCTATTTTCGCAGCGGGCGCAGTCGCCGCGCTCGGTCTGGTCAACGGTGACCAGATTCGTCTGGCCGGAGTGTCGCTGGCGGCGGCCTCGACCATTCCTACTGCGGAGCTGGCCGGTATTCACACCATCACCAACATCGCGGGCGACATCGTGGAATTTCAGGTCACCACCACAGAAACCGCCGGTGCTAACCAGCTCAACCTCGCCACGGGCACGATCGGCGCGGTGACGGATACGGCGGGCAACCCGTTGGCCATGCGCCTGTTTACCGGCAATATCCTTGATGCAAACTCGGCGACGACCTCGCTGATCTCGCCGGGAACGTTGAGCGATTACACGGTAAACGCCCGCAGTTTCACTATTACAACCCAAACCGGCGGGCAGGCGACCTTCACCTATGTCAGCAGTTCACCCTCACCGACCGGCGGTACGTTTAACAACCTCATCAGCCTTGCCGCCGCGATTAACGCCAACCCGTTCCTGACAGCCCGCGTAGTTGACGGGCGGCTGCTTGCCGGAGCAGTGGACGCAACGGAATCGGTCACTTTTGCCAATGTCGACGCGGCAGGTGACGCGACCGGGCTTGGGATTGACTGGCTCACCGAACTCGGGCTGACTGATGTGGCCGCCGCGCCGCGCCGCTTCTCCAACATGCGCGGGCTGGCCTCACTGGTCAACGCGGATGAAGGTATCTCGGCGGTGCTCAACGATTCCTCGACCGTGGCATCTCTGCAAATCCATGTGGACGATCCGCTCGATACCATTGAGTTCGAGGATTTCCTCGGGCCGGTGCAGGCGATGGCGGCGGGTACGGTCGTAGTCAACGCGGCAGCAGCTTCTCCGGCGCTGGATACGATCCGTATTACCTATCCCGGTCACGGGCTTGCCGTCGGCAGTAACGTCGTGCTCCAGAACTTTTCCGCCTTTGGCGCTGTGCTGGCTTCCGAAATTAACGGGACGTTCGCGGTGACTAACATCGTCGATGCCAACACATTCGACATTCAGGTGGATACGACCGGCGCGGCGGCGGATGCCAACACGGACGGGGAAATCCTGTTTACTAACGTCGGCAGCCTGCTGGCGGAATTCGGCCTGACCGATGACGATGACACGCTGCTGGTTCCGTCCCTGCTGGGCGGAGCATATGTACGCGGCGATACCGGTGCGCTGGGGCCGAAATACGATGCCAGTGGCATTATCGGCAGCAACATGGCATCCGGCGATATTCCGCCGCATTTCAGCACCTCGGTACGCATTTTCGATGCGCTGGGGGCCGGGCATGATGTCGTCTTCGCTTACCTCAAGACGGCACTCAATACCTGGGCGGTGGAAGTCTATTCCAACCCCGAAGGCGATGTCAGCACAGCTCTGACCGACGGGCAGCTTGCAACCGGTACGATCACCTTCAACGGGGATGGGAGTCTGGCCAGTATCTCGACGGAGTTGGCCAATCCGATCACTATCAACTGGACGAATGGTTCGGCTACCAGTGAAATCCGTCTTGATTTGGGAACGGCGGGCTTGCCTTTCGGTACTGTGGGTGCATTCGCCATCGGTGATACGGACGGATTGCAGCAATTCTCCGGCCAGTACAAGGTAAACTTCTCCAATCAGGACGGCAACCCGGTGGGCGAACTGGTTGGAGTGGAGATCGACGCCGAAGGCTTCGTGATCGCCGCCTATACCAATGGCGAGAACCAGCGGCTTTTCAAGATACCGATCGCCGACTTCACCAATCCCAACGGTTTGCGTCCCATTTCCGGCAACGTTTACGCCGAAACGGTGGATTCCGGTGACCTGATCCTTCGAGAAGCCGGAGAAAGCGGGGTTGGATCAGTAGTTTCGGCCTCGCTGGAGCAATCCAACGTCGATCTTGCCGAGGAGTTGACCGATATGATCGTTGCGCAGCGGGCGTATCAGTCCAATACGCGGGTCATCAGCACCACCGATGAACTACTGGAGCAACTCAACCAGCTATAGGTTTACAGCAGTTTATAAAAGCTTTACTTTTCTTACTCCTCCCCCTCGCCCGGTTGTATTCGTGCAACCGGGCATTTTTTTATTATTGGCTATTAGGGGAAAGAGGTCTGGATTATAGTTGACTTTTTAGAAACTCATAATTACATAATACATCATTGATAAATTGTTAACGTAGGGTTATCCGAAATACCAGATATTGAGGATTACCCTTTAAATAACTGCCATATTCTGTGTTTTTGCCATATGCTAATCACGGGCAAGGTTTTTTTTAAGACGTAACATCTCATTGAATAATCAGGAATGAAGAAATGAATTATAACCACAAGCTACTGAGCAAGTTCAATCTTCCGGTAAAGCAAGGTAATATGGATGAAGATGGCGCGGCGCTGACCGATATGATGTCGGACCCGGATTACCTGCGGCAATCTTCATCCCTTATCAATGATGCCTTACAAAAAGGTTTCGATGTGCTGCAACTGGCGGATGGCGATATTGTGATGACCGGTATCAAGACGGTCGTTTACCAGTATAGTTGGGATAACGATAAGAAGAAGCTCCAGCGCACCAAGGCAAAATCGGCTAAAAAGCGCGCCTCTGCCCCCAAAATGGAAGGGCTGGAAGAAGAAGCCTGACCAGCGATGTAGGCTATACCTCCGATTCAATTGAGGCCTTCTCAAAGAACAAGCACTGGAAAACCGATGCCTTCGTTGAGGAAATGGCGGATAAGGGAGTCGAGGTGAAATTCACGAAAATGTATCAGGCGGCGGATGCGCTCAAACGGGTGGATGAAACGGGGCATGCGCTAAAAATTACGCAACTGGAGCGTGAAGCCGATGCCCTCAGGGAGGGCCTTGAGAAAAAAATGGCGGAGAAAGCCGCCGCTGCGGGGGAAAAGAAAGGCTGGTTCAGTTTCCTCAAACGGGAAGTGAAGGGGTTGGACTATCGCCATCCCGAGACACTGGAAAAACTGGAAAAAGAACTGGTGGATATGGGATATAGTCGTGAAATGGCGATTTCGGGTCGTGGTACGATCAATGCCGCATTAGGTATTGTAACTTCGGCGGCGTTTCTGGGAGCGGGTGTTCTGATGACGCTTTCCAGCAAGGAACATAAAAAAGACGAGAGTGAATCGGAGAGAACCTTTGCGCGGCTATGCTCGGTCAACGCCAAATTGCTGGCCGGTTTCCCGCCGGAGATGCGCGATGACATGCTGCATCGTATCACCGGCTATATGCGCACTCGTCACGATCTGACCGGCAGTCAGTTCTCCGCCGAGCGTTTCGAGGTCGAGGTCAAAAGCAATCTGGCACATATGTCAGCCAGCCCCTGGCTGGACAAGATCACGCTGGATCGGGTATCTCCGGCCAATGAATATGAGATGCACGGCGCTTCGGTTGCCTGATGCACCGAGGCTTTTTACTCGCCGATAGACACCAGTAACTGCCCGTCAATGCGCTGCCCGACCAGCGCCACCACCTTGTGAAACACCGTATCGGCATCCATATCGGTCGTATCGAGCAGCAGCGCGTCAGGAGCGGGAACCAGCGGCGCGGCACTGCGACCCGAATCGCGGGCATCGCGCTCGCGCAACTCCCGCAGGATGGAATCATAGACCACTTCGATCCCCTGTTCCTGCAATTCGTGATGGCGGCGGGCGGCGCGGGCTTCCAGCGTTGCGGTCAGAAACAGCTTGATGGCGGCATCCGGGCAAACCACCGTGCCGATATCGCGCCCGTCGAGCACAGCTCCTTCGGGGCGGGCGGCAAAAGCACGCTGGTAATCGAGCAAGGCCGAGCGCACTTCCGGATAGGCGGAAACGATGGAAGCCATCCGGCCTACCTTTTCGTTACGCAACCGGCTATCCTGCAAATCCTGATCCCGCAGGTTTTTCGCGGCGGAAATCGCCGCGTTTTTATTTTCCGCTGCCTGCCCGGTCTCCAGCAGCCGCAGGCCGACGGCACGGTATAAACTGCCCGTATCGAGGTAGTGAAAACCGAAATACCGGGCCAGACGCTGCGCCAGCGTCCCCTTGCCCGATGCCGCCGGGCCGTCAATGGCGATGACGCGCATCGGCAGCCTGAGCGCGCTGGTCAGCGGCGCGTCCTCGATACGCCCGCCCAACGCGTTCATCAGCCCGGAGAATCCCGGAAAGCTGGTGGCTATCGCCCGCGCATCGTCAATGGTGACGGCATGCTGCGCCGCCATGCCGAGCACAAGGAAGGACATGGCAATCCGGTGATCGTGCCGCGCCTCGATACGCCCGCCGCCTTCTACCAGACCGCCGGTTCCATGCACGGTAAGGTCGTCACCTGTAACGGATGTATTCACTCCGCAGGCGGCCAGCCCGTCAATGATAGCTTGCAGCCGGTCACTTTCCTTTACCCGCAATTCGCCAAGCCCCCGCATCACGGTATTGCCCTCGGCGAAGGCGGCGGCGACGGCAAGAACAGGATATTCGTCGATCATGGAAGGGGCGCGCTCCGCCGGAACGTCAATGCCTCTGAGATGTCCGGCGCGCACGCGAATATCGGCAACCGGCTCACCGGCCTCCTCACGCTCACCCAGATACTCAATCGAGGCCCCCATTTCCTTAAGCGTCTGAAACAGCCCGGTGCGCAAGGGATTGATACAGACCTGCTCCAGCACGATCTCCGATCCTTCCAGCAACAGCGCGGCGACCATCGGGAACGCGGCGGAAGACGGATCGGCAGGCACGCCGAGCAGGCGTTTGGCAAACGCTACATCCTTCTGGCCGCGCACCGCGATATGATTTACGCCATCTTTTTGCTCGCAGGTAATGTCGAAGCCGTACCATGCCAGCATGCGCTCGGTATGATCGCGTGTCGGTTCTGCCTCGATCACGGTGGTGATGCCCGGCGTATTTAGCCCCGCCAGCAGCACCGCCGACTTGACCTGCGCCGAGGCAACCGGCAGGCGGTAGGTGACGGGAAGCGGCTCATCCGTACCTTGCATAGCCAGCGGCAGAAACCGGTCATCGCGGGCCATGAAAGTCGCGCCGAATTCCGCCAGCGGCGTCATGACGCGGCCCATCGGACGGGCGCACAGGCTGGCATCCCCGGTGAAAATGCTCAGGAACGGATAGGGGGCAAGCAGGCCCATCATCAGCCGCGCCGCCGTTCCGGCATTGCCCATATCCAGTACGCTGGCCGGGGCATGCAGGCCGCCGACACCGCGCCCCTCGACCTCCCAGACGCCATCCCTGCGTTTGCGTAGCTCAACGCCGAGCGCCCGCAGCGCTCCCGCCGTCGCCAATACGTCCTCGCCTTCAAGCAATCCGCTGATTTCGGTGACCCCAAGCGCTTGCGAGGCCAGCATCAGCGCCCGGTGAGAGATGGATTTATCGCCCGGAACCCGGGCGCTCCCCCCCAGTTTTCCGACCGGATGGGAAACCAGCGGGGCTGGCGATGACGCATCCGGGCTGAGAGTCATAAGCGCAATCCTAACAGTTTGCGGAAAAACGTTTTGGCGAGGAGATTTTCAGGCGTTTTTGCCCGCAGAACCGGAGTGTACTTGAAGATACATGAGGATTCGAGGACAAAAACAACGACAAAATCACCCGTCAAAATAGTTTTTCCGCAAACTGCTATATCTATGGGTGATATGATTTCCTGCCTACTACATAGCAAGTTCCCTCAATTTCGTCTACTCTTGAGGCTTGACAAAAAGACGGTAAAACCGCACCATGAAAAGGCAGTGGATTTTTAGGGGATAGCACATGGCGGCCCTGGGTATCAAACGAACCTGCCCATCCTGCCAGACGCGGTTTTACGATCTCGGCAGAACCCCCTGTATATGCCCCCGCTGTTCCCGCTCACATGAGCCGGATGACAACGAAGATGTGAAGATGGGGCATCCACCGGTTTCCCTTTCCGATACTTTGCCGCGCCAGCATATTGACGATGTGGATGACGACATTGACCTGAGTGATTTTGACGATGCCGGGGATGTACATCCCGATGATGATGCCGATTTGCAGGAAATCGAGGAAATGGATGAGGAAGAGATTACTTCGCTTGAAGAGTTGGAAGACCGCGAGCCGGAAGAAAACAGCTTGGATTCCGACGACGCGGAGGAACAGGTGTTCGTAGAGAACATGGACGCGCTGGAAACGCTGGTTGATAAGCCGGATTCAGAGGATGCCGAAGCCCCGTTTTTCGGGGAGGAGCGGGTACGCGCTATCGCCTGACGGATTACGGCCCGGTGATGGCGCTGACGGTTTTCCAGCGCGGCATATCGTAGAAATAATCCGTGCCCGGCGTTTCGTTGACCAGCGCGTCTACGAAAATCGGATCACTATCGCAATTTTCACCTTCCCTTTGCGTTGTGTCACATGCGTTGATGATGATACCGGTTTTGCTATACGCGCCTTTTCTGTCCTTGCCGTGGCTGAACAGAACGTATCCGGTGACATCGCTGTTGGATAGCGTAGTACCAGTGGCATCTGTGACTTCAACAACGCCGTTGGTCATGCCGGTGGTATAGCCGGGAAAGGTAACCGGATTACCCAATTTCTTAACAATGGCATAGCTGATACGCGAACCCCAGCGATCATACATATAACTATCGGGAAGCCCCATGCAGCGTACAGGTAACGAACCAACTCGCACAACCTCATTAGCCCCGCCTCCCGAAGGCGTTGCATCGACGACTCCTGTGCCGCCAGGAGCCGCCGCAGCACAGTCGCTAACCCGGCCATAATAAGCAGAATTGGGAAGCGATTTGGGGCGTGCGGGACAGGGTAGCGCACCAAACTGCTCATAATATGCCCGTATCGCAATCTCAATCTCGTCGAAGTGATCCGCCGTGGCGACAACCGAGGTGCTTTCCGAATCGACCTGTGTGGTGGAAAGCATGGTTGCCGTTGCCACACCTGCTACAGAGAGAATCACGGATAATTCAATCAACGAAAAACCACCCTGCTTATGCTTCTTGTTTTTCTTCTTTAATATAAGGCGCATACGAAATACCAGGCTGAGATGTTATCTCTGTATTCTAATAAACTATAGTTAATGAATAATTAAATTTCTTGAGAGGCCTTATATAAATTCGCTACCTGAATCCGGGCTTTCTTGCATCGTTGCTGATAAAATGGCATATTTTCAGCCGGTCGCGGGTGTGATGGAACTGGCAGACATGCAAGATTTAGGTTCTTGTGCCGCAAGGCTTGGGGGTTCAAGTCCCTCCACCCGCACCATACCGGAGTTGTCATTGGCAAACTCCCTTAGAAGCGAGAATGGCAGCGCGATTGGGGCGGTTCTAAAGCCTGTATTTCGGACATAGGTCAGTTTGTCAGTAAAGGCCATGCGAAGCACCATTCTCTTCTCCTCGAACTCACCATTTACCCATATATTCAAGGGGTTTGCGAGAAACAGGAGAGCGGTTCTAAAGCTCTCATCGAAGCTGCGTACCGGCTGGGTGCTTTGCGCCAGTCTTTCCAGCAATACCTGCTTTTGCTTTTCCAAGCCTTCAATCCGCCTTTCATAGGCACTGATAACGGTGGCGCTGGACGCTTTCATAAGATTATCCATGACCTGTTCAATGCCGCGCTCAATCCCCGTGATTTCCCGTCTGGCGGAGTCCGACATAGCCTGAGCGTTGTGCTTGCGGTAATCCCACACCATGCGGAACATCTTCTCAGCGGATTTAACTGTCCCCGGTATTGGCTGCATCGTGCCAAGCAAGTCCTTAAACTCGCCCTCCATCACGTCACGGCGCACGGATTTACCATAGCTGGTACAGCCTTTATGGTGGCACAGGTAATA
>JAKFYP010000114.1 GCA_021730835.1 Alphaproteobacteria bacterium | reverse complement strand
ACCCCATCCCTCCCCCTGTGGGGGAAGATGCAGAGCCGCCTGCAACTGCGCCTGTTGCGCCGCGTTATTCAGCGACAGGCCAAAGGAATTCTTCCGGTCGGCAAATAATGCGCCGGGCAGGGGGATAGCGGGATTTGGCGTGCCTTTTAGTGTTTGCGCCGTTGCCACCGGATCGGCAATCAGCGTGGCGATATCGGTATCCTTATCCATCAGCAAATGGACGAAAGATGTATTCGCGCCATTCTCCAGCATACGGCGAATCAGATAGGCCAGCAATTCCTCATGATGCCCGATGGGAGCGTAAACGCGTGAGTGATACTCAGGCAAAATCAGGTCATGCAGTTTCTCACCCATACCGTAGAGGCGCTGGAATTCGTAAGCGTCAGGGGCGTACCCGAAATGCGCCGCTATCTCCTGTATCTGGGAGATGGTGCGGGCGTTATGCGTGGCGAATTGCGGATAAAACCGCCCGGATTGCGCAAGCAGCAGCGCGGCGCAGGCGATATAGGACACATCGGTATAAGACTTGCGGGTGAACACCGGGTAATCCTCCAGCCCGGCGATTTGCGCCGCTTTGATCTCCGAATCCCAGTACGCGCCCTTGACCAGCCGGATCGGGATAATGCGCCCGCAGGCAGCCGACTGACCGGCCAGCCAGCCTATCAGCTCCGGCGCGCATTTCTGATAGGCCTGCACGACGAAACCAATGCCGCTCCATCCGGCATAATCGGGATTTGCCAGCAGGCGGGCAAAAACCAGCATCTCGATATCAAGGCGGCGGGTTTCCTCGGCATCTATGCTGATGGTGATGCCATATTGCATGGCGGCGGCGGCGATTTGCTCCAGACGCGGCAGGAGTTCGGCCATCACGCGCTCACGATGCACGAATTCATAGCGCGGATGCAGGGCGGAGAGCTTCACCGAGATATTTGGGGCAGCGAAGAGGCTTTGATTGTCTTTGGGGGATTGTTGCGCGTAGTGCTTTCCCACCGCGTGCACGGCTTCGAGATAGGCGCTGAGGTAATCTTCCGCCTGCCGGACTGTGCGGGCGGCCTCGCCCAGCATATCGAAGGAGAAGCGGTAGCCCTTGCGGGAAATGGCTTTGGCGCGGCTTAGCCCTTCCGCGATATCCTCACCCATGACGAACCGCGACCCGATAAAACGCATGGCGGTGCGTAACGCCTCGCGCACTACCGGCTCACCCGCCCGCCCGATGAGCCGGGCAAACAACGAAGCCGGTTTTCCGGCGGGGAGATTGATGACTTTCCCGCTGATTACCAGCCCCCAACTCGATGCGTTGACAAACCATGATTCGCTTCTGCCCAGATGCGCTTCCCATTTCGCCTGCTCGAACGTGTCTTCGATCAGTGCGTCGGCGGTTTGACTGTCAGGGATGCGAAGCAGGGCTTCGGCGAGGCACATAACCGCCACGCCTTCCGCATTGTTCAGCCCGTATTCATGCAGGAATGCCTCGATGCCCGTGCCGCCGCCGCCCGCCCGCAGGTCTTCGACCAGACCGGCGGCGCGGTCGGCAATGGCAGGCTCCAGTGATTGCAGCGGCTCAAGCTGCTTCAGGAGCCGGGTAACGGCGTGCGCCTCCGGCAAAAAGACGGCGCGGCTGACTTGCAATTGCGCCTCAGGGATGGGATCGGGCATAGGGATGGCTCAGCGAATCATCCGGGCATCATATCGTGTTTCATCATTGATTACTACGTTGTTGCCCTCTTGCCGTGCAGGCGCGGGCATGGATGCACGTTACGCCAAGGTGCAGGTTATTACGGGTTCAGCCCACCGCATTCCTGCCCGGTGCTGTCATCGCGCAGCTTGGTAATAATCTCCGAGGGAACAATCGCTCTTCCTCCGTACTGAACATCAACCGTACCGACGATCGGGATTGTCGCGCTGGCGATTTGCTGCCCGTTATCATCGAGGTAAAGATCCTGTCCGGGCCATAAGATACCAAGCGTAGGCGTACCGTTCAGCACCTGCAATTTAGTGCCGGGAGGTAAAGTAATCCCGTTGACGACGCCGCCATCCGGCAGTGTAACGCGGCCCTGCAACTCCAGAATGTTACAGCCGAAATGCAGCGTTCCTCCACCGGTTAAAGTGACGTGCGAATTATTGCCCGGCTCCTGCTCTCCGTTTTCATTGCTGGTGCATACTTTTCCGGCAAAACTCAGCCCGCAAAAATCAACGCTCCCGCCAGCGCATAACGTTCCGTTGCTCTGCACGTTAAGATCGGCGGATACGTTGACATTCGTCGTAAAACTGCCGAGAAAATCGCTGGAGTTGATGAAGCTCGTACTCTGCGCGAAGCCCGAAAAACATTGCCCGAAATCGCGTCCGTAATAGCGGCCAAGCCTGTAAATGGTCGGGTCTTCTCCCCCCTGAGTCGCAAAACCCGGGGTAGGCGGAGAGCATACCGCCAGCGCTCCCGGAGGATTGCTGCTCTCACCGCCCGGCCTGCCCGGCGCGCATCTTGGGTATAATCTGCTGGCGGAACAGCTCAGGTCTCTTGTCAGGGTTGCCGGGCATCCGGGCGCCGCCTTCCTGCTCCCAGTAACCTGAGATACGGCGATTCCCTCGCTATATCCATCTCCCGGCCTCCAGTCTTTTACAGGGGGGTCGGCTCCCTTGAGGATACAGTCTTCAATCGGAGCAGGTTCCATGTCTACCGTATCGTTGACTTTCTTTCCGGTAAACTCACAATCCGCCGCATACGCAGGAACAGGCGGAATGGAAAAGATACACAGCATCAGAGCCGCCGCCACGGCGGCAAGGACAGACGGAAAAATGCGGCGAATCGTATTCATGGCTTACGGCCTGTAATCTTCCGGTGGATAATAACGTTTTACAGTGTTCCAGTATGGTTCGATACAGGAGGACATCATCGGATCGTCACAGGATGCGGTAACCGGAATCTCCTGATCCGCGATTTCCTGAAGCAGGCCAATATTGTATTCCGGCAACTGGGATTTATACATCGTGTACTGAGCGCCGAACCCCCAGTTATCGGTATTGCCGCAAATATCCGGGTATTTCCCGTGATTGAACGCCATTGCCTTGACATATTCCGGCCCAACGGGGGCGGATCCGGAATTCGAGGCGCGATTATTGGTCTTCAAAACGAAAGCCGTATAGGGAATCCGCCAGTTGCCCGTGCCCTTATTCACCACGCTGGGATCGAAAATCAGGATTTCCCCCTTATGGGCATTGTCCAGTCCCGTGCGTATTGTCGGCGAAGCATCCGGGAAGTTCGGAAATGCCTGCTCGGCGGTTGGATCGCCGACGTAACCGCGCCAGCCAAGCGGCCATACCTGCGGTTTATACCTTACGTTTTTTGAGTTGCCGCTTGCAGTTGTTTGCTTATGACTGCTCTTCGACCAGTGTACTCCGGCCTTGGCCAGCACGAAATCCTCCGAACCACCGGGCTTGAATACTTTCTCGTGCTTGACGAGGCAGTGCACGCCGACCTCACGGCTGCCGCGCACGCTGTATAGCTTCATCTCCGCCCAGTTTTGAATCGGATCGTTGCCGTCACGGTCGCTGCGTGACGTTCCGTCACCGCCGGCATACGAACAGGTCTCGCCTTCCCGGCCTACGCCCATGACGGCGTAACGCATGGCTTTGGCAGCCGTATCCTTGAAATCAATATCTTTCTCAGTCCTGCCGCATTCAAACCCGGTATCCCAGCAGCGCAAATAGGGGCGATGGTTGTCGAAATATTCAAAGAACGTCACTCCGGGAGGCGGCCCCTGAGGGAAATTAGTGACATTGACTTCCCTGAGCTTGAGGGCGTTCGCGGGCACAACCGGTTTCGCCAGAAAGCGGCATAATTCCTTGATTCTTGGCGGGCCGCAGGCAAGTTGCGCTCCGGGAACCTTGTCCTTGCCGTCCCACTTGGTGGCGCAGCAGGGCTTATCGCTCTTGCAGTTAAACCAGTTCCAGCAATATTGCTTATATTCATAGCACACGATGTTAAACAGAATGCGAATCATAATATAGAAATTAAAGGCGCTTTCGCGGAATTTCAGGATGTCCACCTTCACCTCCGCGCACTTGACCGCATCGAGAGGATTGCCGCCGTAGGGCAGGGTCAGAATGGAGTATTTCGCACGTTCGTTCGTAACGAAATCCCAGCGAGGGGTGAACGGGTGCGAAGGATCGTAAATACGTTCATACGGGAATTCAGCCATATCGTTGATACGGGTTACCCCGAAATCGTCCCGAATCTCGATGGGATTCTCGATCTTCACATTTTTATCGTCAATCTGAAGCTTGGAATAACGCGGTTCCGTCTTGGCGCCGGGGCGAAGCTTGTAATCCGCATCGGTCAGCAATTTTTGCCACGCCTCGACGTAATAATCGGAAGGCTCGTATTCCTGCTCCTTGTCAGGCATCTTTACCATGCGCAGCGGCTGGCAGAACACTTTTTCCCGGCCCGTCTTAATCGCCGGTTTCTCACCCTGATCGTCGGTCGGCACGCGGGGTTTGGCCGCCTGATGCAAAATATACTGGTTGGCGCAGCTATCCAGTTCAAGGCGCGTGGCTTTCATCGAATTGAAAACACCTTCCGGCGTACTGGGATAACGAGTGGAGGCGTTGGGCGTAATGATCGTCCGGCAGGTGTTCACGGAAGCAAGCTGATCGCCCGGCTGTAACGTCTGAACCAGCCGGTTGGAAAAACGCTGACGATCCTCATCACCCCGATAGATCGGCCCGACATAGGGAATGGCTTCCGGTGTGCCGAATTTCGCCGGATTCTGGATGGTGAGATAATACCACGGGGTAAACCGTAGCGGCGTGGTATTGGCCGTAATTTTATGCGGCATGCACTCCGACGGTCTTGACCCAAAGACGGCATCCACGCCGGATGAAACCGTCCCGCTGTGCACGGCAGACAGATCATCTTTAAGGCACTGGTTTTTATAGGTGCTGTCCTCCGAACTGAAACTCGGTTTATAAGAGTATTGCAGCAGGGACGGAAAGAACACAAACTCGCCGTCGAGCGAAGGAGTGATCTCTACATCGCCCTGCAATACCTGCTGGGCGGTTTGCTGCGCTTCAGACGCGGAATAACCCGAACCGCTTTGCAGGGAATCGCTGGTGATACCGGATATCTGATCGGAAGAGTAACCCTGCCCGCCCAGATAGCTGTTGAATCCCGAGGCTACGTCCCCGCCGCTGAAACCTGAGGACGTGAGCGAGCCGGCAATACTGGAAAAATCATAGCCACTGACGTTTAGTGCGCCGGTAATGGCACCGGCGTCAAAACCGATCCCGGCAAGCTGTCCGGTAATGGAATTAATATCCAGCCCCGCCACGCCGCCCAGCGCCCCGGTGATAGAAGTCGCGTCAAACCCGACCCCGTTCAGTAAGCCTCCAAGCGAGCTTGGGTCTACGCCAATTTCTCCGAGCGCTCCCGTGATGGCGCTTACGTCAAAACCGGCGCCGGAAAGCGCTGAGGTGATAAGCGACATGCCGGGATCCAAACCAATGGGATTAAGGTTACTGAAAGATGACAGATCAAGCCCCAGCGACGAGAGGTTGGCCGAGGAAAGATCGAAGCTTCCCCCCAGTGCGGAAATAGCAGAAGAGGTAAGGGAGGAAACATCGAAGCCGAGCGACGACAACTGGCCGATATTGATGGATGAGAGATCAATTCCTAACCCCGAAAGATTGACGGAAGAGAGGTCAATTCCCAGCGAAGACAAAGCCTGATTCCCGAGCGTGGATAAATCAAAGTTTACCCCCAGCGATGAAAGATTCAGGGACGATACGTCAATCCCCAGCGAAGAAAGATCGCCGGCGCTCAGGGCGGCCAGATCGATATTGCTGTTGAAAATCGTGCCGAACTGGCCCGCGCCGAAAGCGCCTCCCGCGATTGCCGAGAAGTCGATGTTCCCCGCATTGATAATTCCGGTTTGCAGTGCATTCGCGATCTGGTTGGCATTTAATCCCAGCACGCCTTTCAGGCCGGCCGCAATCGCTGTTGGATCCACTCCGAGATTAAACAAATTCTCCACAATGGATTGCGGGTTGAACCCGTTAAGATTCAGGGAAGAAATGATGTTGCTAAAGTTGCTGAAATTGGTGGGGATCGAACTCAGCGCCCAGTTTACGGTCGCATTGCTAAAGCCATAATTGGTTAGCAAATTGCCCACCGAGCTGATATCGACGCCAAGCCCGCCAACCAGCGCTCCGGCAA
Organism: Alphaproteobacteria bacterium; assembly: GCA_021730835.1. Taxonomy (GTDB): domain Bacteria; phylum Pseudomonadota; class Alphaproteobacteria; order Rickettsiales; family UBA998; genus JAKFYP01. Next base: position 3,989 of record JAKFYP010000114.1, on the reverse strand, counting down.
TCGAATCAATGTTATAGCCGTTGACGCCCAGCAAACCGGTAATTTCCTGAGAATTCAAGCTAAGGCCGGTTGATAGCGCCGAAGTAATCGAACTGGCATCGAAGCCCGAGTATTTCAGGGCAGAGGCTACCATCTGCGAAGGCCCGGTTACCGAGATATTCCCAAAGTTGAGATTTCCGACATTGAAGTTTCCGACATCAATATATGCCGCCAGATCAATGTTAGGCGATGATAATATTCCACTGTTAAGGGCGCTCGTAATCTGAGTGGCATCCAGTCCCAGACTGGTTTTCAATGAATTGGCTATCTGGTTCGGGTTGATGTTGATCGTTGCCATGCCTTCGGCGATGGAAGTAGCATTGTAGCCCAGCCCCTGCAACGCACCGGCTATCTCAACCGGGGATTTGCCCTGTACCTTCAGTTGTTCCGCTATTGCGCCTGCCGGGGTCGGGGGTAGCGCCTGAGCAGAAAATGCAACAAAAGACGCACACAGTGCAAAAAAGAGCGAAAACACTAAATATATGTATGAATAACGCAAGCCAACACCATGTAGTCGCATAGTATATCTCATGATAGGCATGAAATAAGCAAAATACTACTATAAGTACAGATTAAGTCTAGCACAATTAAATCTCTTTTTCCTCATATTTTTTTCTTATGCTATTCACCCTGAATCCTGTATGATTTTGCGGGCCACCGAAGTGCAAAACTATTCCGGTTTATGTCCGCCGTCAATATATAGTCATATGATACCTTCAAAAGAACCCTTGCAGGATGAGTCGTTAAAACGATCCGTTTCTGACGGTTCATATTTTATCGAAGCAAGAAGGTGGTATGATGTTGCCTATATGTCGCTTATTTCCGAGCGCTTACTTTATATTATTTATAGTATTCTTTCTCTGATTATTATGGCGCTGGCGTTAAAGGGGGTTGTCGGCTTACTTCCGATCAAGCCCGGCGCGCCGCTGGTCATGATGACGCGTAACGTGATCAAGGAATATCCGACCATCGTACCGCTGGGCGATGTGGAAGAAAACCCGGATCATGTGATTCGTCGCTTTTTTATTACGCAGTATGTGTTGCGCCGGGAACGCTACGACAAAGATCTGATTGCCGATAGTGCAAGGTTTGTGCTGAATTACAGCAGCCCGGATGTTTACGGAGAGTATCGTCAGTTTTATGATAAAAGCAATCCGCGCAGCCCCATTTTGCGTTATGAATCGAGGGCAAGGCGGCTAATTGAAATCGGGGACATTTCCATCCGGCTAACAGGCGATAAAGCCTCTGCGGGAGAGACAGCGCAGTATGATGCCAGAGTTGCATTCAGGGCAATTGTGGCGGATGAAACGCGGGCCAAAACTTCATACTGGACAGCGGAGTTACGTTTTGAGTATCAAGATATACAGGTCGTTAAAAATGACGATCCGGATTCAAAGCGGGCGCTGAAAGTGATACCCATGAAGTTTCGTGTTCTTGATTATAAAAGCAATGATATATAATACTACAATAAGTACCGCAGAGGAGATGCACATGACAAGGGGTTGCCGGTTCGTTGGTTTTTCGGTGTATTTCACGATATTTGCGCTTTGTCTGGCGATGTTTCCGAACCCGGTGGCGGCGTTGCAGGTGTCCAGACCGCTGGCGGTGGATAAACGTATCCAGACCTATCGCTATAACCCGAACGAAATTTATAAATTTATCGGGCATTATGGCTATCAGGCGATTATTGAGTTTGCCGCGGATGAAAAAATCGGAACGATCTCGCTGGGAGACTCCGTTTCATGGCAGCTTGATCCTCAGGGTAACCGGTTGTTTATCAAGCCGGTGGAGCAGGATGCCCTCACCAACATGACCATCGTAACGGATCAGCGTGTGTACCATTTCGAGTTGCATGCTGAGGAAGCGGAAGATATTGACAGCGCGGGCATGGTATTTCTGGTTCGCTTTCTCTACCCTGATGATGGAAACGGCGGAATAACGATGCAGGCACAGGAGTCAGGCGTGCCGGATTTCTCGGATCCTGAGGTATTCAAAACGCTTAATTTCAACTACTCGGTTGTCGGCACGGAACTGACTGCGCCGATTCGTATTTTCGATGACGGAGAGTTTACCTATTTTCAGTTCCGCGATAAAAATGCCGAAGTACCCGCCTTCTTTTACGTAGATGCGGATGGCAGCGAGGGGATTATCAATTTCAGGGCGCGAGGCGATTACATCGTCGTGGAGCGGGTGATGCCCGCCTTTACCCTGCGTAACGGCCAGTATGTGAACTGTGTTTTCAATGAAAAAATGAAATTGCCGCCGCGAATCGCACCGGTTGATGAGCGTACCTTCCTCGAAAAGCTGGCATTCTGGAATTAAATAAAGGCCAAAAATTAGTCCGATTACCCACATGGCTCCGCTTGCCTCCTATCTGTATGTGTGTCAGTAAAAGCAGTAGGTTACTACTCCCCCCTTGGAGCACCCGCTTGCGGAGTGCTCCTCTTATAGGATGTACAGCACCCGCTTGCGGGCGCTGTACGGGGGAGTCGAAGAGCCGGGGATGCAATCCGAAGGCGATTCGGTGGGGGGATACTTTATCTCGTTTCGATATCGGCCTGCAATGCGCCTGCTGCCTTGATGGTCTGGAGAATGGTGATCATATCGCGGGGGCCGACACCCAGCGAGTTCAGCCCGTTGACCAGTTCGCGCAGCGTCGCGCCCGGCTCGAGCACCGCCATTTTTGCGTCGCTGTTTTCATCCACTGAGATATTGGTGCGTGGCACAACCACGGTTTCCGCCCCCTCGGGCGCGAACGGCCCGGGCTGCGATACCTGCGGCGTTTCCTCCACCCGCACAACAAGATTGCCCTGCGCAACCGCTACCCGGTCAATGCGGACATTCTCGCCCATGACGATCGTTCCGCTGGCCTCATCAATGACGATGCGCGCCGGTTGGTCGGTGTCTACCTCAAGCTTTTCCAGATCAGCCAGCAGCATGGCGACCTCGCCCTCATAGGAGGGGGGAATCAGGACGCTGATCGTCGCCGGATCAACCATTGAGGCGGTTCCCGGGCCGATATTCATGTTAATGGCGTCGGCCAGTTCCGCCGCCGTGGAGAGATCGGGATTACGCAGCGCCAGCTTGATGGCGGGCATGGCGTTCAACTCAAAATCAATTTCCCGCTCGACGATGCCGCCGTTGGAAATCACCGCGCTGGTCGGCACGCCCTTGGTCACCGATGTACCCGAATCACCCGAGGCCTCGAAGCCACCGACCGCCAGCGCACCTTGCGCCACGGCGTACACCTCGCCATCGGCCCCGTAAAGCGGGGTAGCGAGCAGCGTACCGCCGAGCAGGCTTTTGGAATCGCCCATCGCACTGACCGATACGTCAATTTTCGATCCGGCGCGGGCGAAGCCGGGCAGGGTGGCGGTGATCGTTACCGCAGCGACGTTGCGGGTTTTCAGATCCGTGCCCCGCGTATTGACCCCCTGACGCTCCAGAAAAGCGATCAGGCTTTGTTCGGTAAAGGCGTTGTTTTGCAGCTTGTCACCCGTGCCGTTGAGGCCGACCACCAGCCCGTAACCCAGCAGTATATTGTCGCGGATGCCCTCGAAGGTCACAATATCCTTCACCCGCGCCGCCTCGGCAGGATGAGCCGGGAAAATCAGCGCGGCGCAGGCAAGCAGCAGCATCGCCATGCTTTTGAGGGAGCGGGCAGTGGTGGGGTGATGCAGGCGTTTTAGCATGGTTTCCTCGGATTTATTCTCTTTGGCAAAGAGGTGGCACGGTATCGCTTCCTGCCCATTCTATGCGAATTCCGTGCCAGTTTATGGTGATTCGGGGAGGATATACGCGGTAAACCGGGTAAGGTTTGCGAAGCGGGGGAGGATGCTATAAGATAGCGCCTATGAAAATCGACTCCAATTCTCCGATTCACCACAGTTCCGCTGCCAAAAAGAAGAAAAAGGCGGGGGAGGCGGCGGGCGGCCTGTTTGCCAGTCTGC
>JAKFYP010000084.1 GCA_021730835.1 Alphaproteobacteria bacterium | reverse complement strand
ACACTCCCGCCGCCATCAAAACTGCGGTTGAGCTCTCCGCCCGCTACATCCACGACCGCAAGCTGCCGGATAAGGCCATTGACGTGATGGACGAAGCAGGCGCGGCGCAAATGCTGTTGCCCAAGGCCCGGCGCAAGAAAACCATTACCCCCCGGGAGATCGAGGAGATTGTGGCGAAAGTGGCCCGCATGCCCGCCCGCTCGCTGACGCTCGACGATGCCAAGATGCTGCGCAACCTTGAGGTGACCCTCAAAGCATCGGTCTACGGGCAGGATAACGCCATCGCGCAAGTTTCCAGCGCCATCAAGATGGCCCGCGCCGGACTGCGTGAGGAAGGCAAGCCCATCGGCAATTACTTATTTACCGGCCCGACCGGCGTCGGCAAGACCGAAGTGGCGGCCCAACTGGCCAAATCGCTCGGCATGGAGTTGATCCGTTTCGATATGTCGGAATATATGGAAAAACATTCGGTCGCCGGGATGATCGGCGCGCCTCCGGGCTATGTCGGCCACGAGGAAGGCGGTAAGCTGACCGATGCCGTCAGCAAGACGCCCTACGCCGTCGTGCTGCTCGACGAGATCGAAAAAGCCCACCCGGATGTCTATAATATCCTGTTGCAGGTGATGGATTACGGCAAGCTGACCGATCATAACGGGCGGCAGGTTGATTTCCGCAACGTGATTTTGATTATGACCAGCAACGCCGGGGCCTCCGAGATGGAAAAGGCGCCGCTCGGTTTTGGCCGCGAGGCGCGCACCGACGACGACAAGGAAGCCATCAAGCGCCTGTTTACGCCGGAGTTCCGCAATCGCCTTGACGCGGTGATTCCCTTTACGCATCTGTCGCCCGATGTGATGGGTAGCATCGTTGATAAATTCATCGCGGCGCTGGACGGGCAACTGGGAGAGCGCGGTATCACGCTAAGCCTCGATGCCGAGGCCCGGCAATGGCTGGCGGAAAAAGGTTATGATCGCGCCAGCGGGGCACGCCCGCTCGCCCGGTTGATTGCCGAGAAGCTCAAAAAGCCGTTGGCCAATGAGGTGCTGTTCGGCGCGCTGACCAAGGGCGGCAAGGTTACCGTCGCCGTCCGGGACGACGAATTAACCTTTGTTTATGGCAAAAAACCGGCTAAAATCTCTCACAGAAAAAAACAGAAAGAAGCCGAACTGGTGGGATAATGCGTTTTTTTCATCTCGTATGGTGTTTCCTGCTGCTTGCGGCTGGCGCTACGCAGGCTCGCACGGTCTCATTTTCCACCGGCACGGGATTTTATGTCAGCCGACAGGGGCATCTCATCACCAACGCGCATGTCTTGCAGGAATGCCTTGAAATCCGGGTGCGCGACCCCGGCCTGACGCCGCGCAAGGTGGAATTCATCGCGGTGGATGAGAAGCTCGATCTCGCTTTGCTCAAAAGCACGGTGCGCCCCGAGCGGGTCTTGCGCCTGCGCCAGCAATGGCATGGGCTTGAGAGCGGCGAGAAAGTCACGGTCATCGGCTATCCCGGCGAAGTCGGCTTAACCGGCGGCTACAAAGTCGCTTTCTCCACCGTCAAGGCGCTGGATGGGCCAATGGGGGAGGGCCAGTGGCTGCGCTTCGAGGATGCGGCGCGGCAGGGTAATTCCGGCGGGCCGCTGCTCGATGAGTCGGCCAATGTGGTTGGCGTGGTAACCGGCAAGGTGGAATTATCCCGCCGTAATCCGGGCGCGGCGCGGGATGAGCTGGTTGAGAAATCCGATATCGCCATCAACCTGCACATCCTGCGTGATTTTCTCAAGCAAAACCGGGTGTATTACGAGCAATACGACTCGCACCTCAAGCTGACGCCCCGGCAGGTTGAGGAGCGGGCGCAACCGGGCATTACGCAGGTTTTGTGTCGTCAGGATTAAACAATTGCTGCGCCGATATGAAAAAACGCGGCGCTACTCGATAAACAATTCAACGCGGCGGTTAGCTGGCTCTTCAGTGTTATCGGCGGTTTTAACACGGGGGTCGGATTCCCCGAAGGCGAAAATGGAAAGCAGCTTGCCGGGAATACCGGATTGTTCGAGGTAGGCTTTGACCATTTTAGCGCGGCTCAGTGACAGGTTCATATTCTCGCGTTCATCGCCGGTTGAGTCGGTATGGCCGTTGATCGTTACCTCAACGCCCTCATTGAGCATGGCGCGAATCTGCGCCACGGCGTGATCGAGTGTTTTTTGGTTTCCGGCGCTGAGTTCGCTGGCTCCCCAGCCGAAAAACACGAGGTAGGAATCCGACAACGAGGCCGGGATCACGTCCCGAGAAGCGGTGGTATCGTGCTGCAGGGCCAGCTTGCCGCCGCCGATCTGGCTGAGCGCCGCCTCAAACGCATCGTGGCAGGCCTTGATATCATCATGCTGCCAATTCTCCTCCAATTGTTCAAGCCAGCAATCATAGGAAGCAACGGCTTGTGCCAGCGCCTTCGGGTAGGCGTCACGGCCTTTGCCCATCGCCGCATGCAGGCGCTCACGCGCACGATCTACATCGGCGCGGGTATGTTCCGGCAGAAAAAATTCTTCCGGCGTGGCGGGCGTAACTTCGTGCCCATAGGAGGCGAGCAAACCCTTATCGGCGAAATACTGCGAGGATTGCCAGTCGTATTGCCCTGCCTCCGACTCGGCCAGCCGGAGATAGAGCACCGACAATTCCGACCGATAGGGATCGTCGGGCAAAGGAGCGCGTTTCAGTTCGGTCAGCGCCGCGTTGGTGCAGGCGCCAAGCAGCAACAGGCCGAGCAGCGAAAAGGAGCATTTTACCATATGTAGTTGCTTGAGATAATGTATAATACCAGATTCGGACATTAGGGGAGGAAAGGATGGAATGCAACCCCAATTTTTCGATCAGTCCATTTCCGGCGCGAGGGTGACTTCCAGCCCGTCGAGTTCGGCGCTTAGAAGTATCTGGCAGGAGAGGCGCGAATTTTTTTCCACATGATAGGCTTCGTCGAGCATCTCGATTTCCTCATCCGTCGGTGGGATCAGCCTGCCCTGCCATTCGGGTGCGACATAGACATGGCAGGTGGCGCAGGCGCAGGCCCCGCCGCACTCGGCCTTGATCGGCAAATCGTTGTCGCGGATGATCTCCATTACCCGCCAGCCTTCGATGCCTTCGAGCGTATGGCTGTTTCCCTCGCGGTCGGTCACATGGATGGTGTAGATGTTCATGATTGCTCTATTTCCGGGTAAAGGCCATCACCCTACCCTCTCCCAAAGGGAGAGGTACGTTCCCTCTCCCTTTGGGAGAGGGTAGGGTGAGGGCGAAAATCATATATCCCCCCCGAATCCGCTGGTGGCTATTTCGAGAACGGGCCGGATGAACTGGCGGCGGACATATTCGACCAGTTGTGCCGTGCATTCCTCAACCGATTGCGTCATGGTATCCACCGTCAGCTCAGGGTCAACCGGCTCCTCGTAGGGAGCCGAGATGCCGGTGAATTCGGGAATATCCCCGGCCCGCGCTTTTTTATACAGCCCCTTGACATCGCGCTCCTCGCAGGTGGCGATATCGGCCCTGATATAGACATTGTGGAAATATTCCGGCGCGGCGGTGCGGGCACGCCTGCGGTCTTCGCGGTAGGGCGAGATGAAGGCCGAAATCACGATGAACCCGGCGCGGGCGAACAGGGCGGCGACCTCCCCGACCCGGCGGATATTCTCCGAGCGGTCATCGGGCGAGAAGCCGAGATCGGCGTTGAGGCCCTGGCGGATATTATCGCCGTCCAGCACATACACCTGATAGCCTTTGGCGAATAATTGCTGTTGCAACTCCAGCGCCAGCGTTGATTTGCCCGAGCCTGAAAGCCCGGTAAACCACAGGATGCCGCCGGTATGCCCGTTCATCAGGGCGCGCTGCTCCGATGTGATGCGAAGATCCAGCCCCGTGATGTTGGTTGATTTAATCTCCAGACTGCCGACGCGCTGATCCCGCACGCCTTCGGTCGAGATGATGCCGCCGCCCGCAATGTCGTAATCCACCTGCACGACGCAGCGCCCGGTGGCGGGCAGGGTGGCGTGGTCGTCCACCACGGCGAGGCCGCGCACGTCGAAGATGACTTCGGCTACCTGATTGCGCCCGACTTCCTCGCCCTCGCGGGGGCTGAGATCGTCGGTGTCAATCACCCGCACCACTTTATGCAGGCTGGCATTGCATTCCGCCGTGTTGACGCGCAGCCGCACGCGGGTATCTCTGGTCAGCGGCTCATGGCCCAGCCAGAAAATACGGGCGCGCACCTGCCGTGCCAGCACCGGCGCGTGTTTCTCGTGCGAGATGACATTGCCGCGCTCGACAAATAACTGGTCTTCAAGCGTGATGCCAACCGACTGCCCGGCACAGGCCTCGGTGACGCCCTCGCCGCCTGAGGGCCAGCGCTCGATGGATTTAACCCGGATACGGTGATTCGACGGAGAGATCAGGATGGTGTCGCCGACGCGCAGCCGCCCGCTCTCGATCCGCCCGGCGATGATGCGGCGTTCATCGAATTTATAGACATCCTGCACGGGAAAGCGCAGCGGCTGCTCGGTCGGGGCGGGCAGGGGGGTAAAACGATCCAGCGCCTCGACGACGGTCGGCCCCTTGTACCAGCCCAGCCGCTTGCCACGCTCCACCAGCATATCGCCGTCGCGGGCCGAGAGCGGGATGTAATAGGAAGGCTCGACGCCGATGCCACGGAAATAGGTTTCGCATTCCTTCACCACCGCGTTGAAGCGTTCGCGGGAGCAATCCACCTTGTCCATCTTGTTGATGAGAACGGCGACCTGCCGCACGCCCAGCAAATGCAGCAAATAGCCGTGGCGTTTTGTCTGCTCGCGGACGCCTTCCGCCGCGTCAATCAGCAGCAGCGCCGCTTCGCTGCCCGCCGCGCCGGTGACCATGTTCCTGAGAAACTCGCGGTGGCCGGGTGCATCGATGATGCAATAGTCGCGCTGGGCGGTCTTAAACCAGGTCTGGGTTGTGTCGATGGTGATGCCCTGATCCCGCTCGGCCTGTAGCGCGTCCATCAGAAACGACCACTCGAACGGCATGCCGCGCCGCTTGCATTGCGCGGTGATCTGCTCAAACTTGCCGTCGGGCAGGGAGCCGGTATCGTGGAACAACCGTCCGACCAGCGTGGATTTGCCGTGGTCGATATGCCCGACGATGACGATTTTCAACTGTTCGCGCTGACGTGCGGCGAGTGACGGGGAGGGTGTGGCGAGTGAGGGTTTAGGCATTGGCATTGTGTCCATTACTGTATTCCGCCCAGGATGGCAGTGTGCCATCGGGGTTGGCTTGCGCCGCACGCACCATATCCCCACGCCCTTCACGCTCATGCTCGGCAATTGCCTGAGCAACGGCTTTTTTGATTGCTTCGTCAATTAACGCATCAAGATTTTGTATTGAAGTCATAGTCGTTCTATCTCCTGCCATAATGTTTTATTATAAACAAAAGTTTCTCCGTTTTCCATACCTGCAATCTTTTGGGGCGGGGGGAGTGAATTGTCGTAAATTCTCCAGCTATCCACCATAGGCATATAGATTTGTTTTAAATTCCTCACGCCGCGAATATAACGCCGCTTTATATCTTCTGTCGGGACATGATGCCCTCCCTTTTTTACGCGCATGGCAACGCGGCGCACAGCCAACTCAGGGTTATTCAACCATACATACAACAAATGCACCTCATAACCTTCCTGCTGTGACTGACGGACAAAGGGAGCAAAACTGCGCGACGCAAGTGTTGTTTCAAAAGAAAAGTCCGATTTTTGTTCTCTTAGTTCCCTCAGTCGGCGCAACATAAGTTTTCCTGCCTGAACCGCCACGCCCTCGACATTGAACGGCGAAAGCCCGCGTGCGATTTCATCGGCATTCACAAACTCGCGCACATGCAGGAACTCCGGCAGCAACGTCATTGCGGTCGTCGTTTTGCCCGCACCGTTGGGGCCGCCCAGAATGTAGAGTGATGGCATTATTTGCAATTCCCATAGAAACTGCACAATTTATCCTGCTCCCTGTCACAAGTGCCATAAAACGAGCAAAGATCACCCCCGTAACCGGCTTTGCAGTTACCATAATATTTGCACAGGTAGGCGGCGTTGGCTTTTTGTTGTGGTGTTTGCGGGGCCGGATCGCAGGCAACGGGCAACACCGTCAGGCATGCCAGCGCCGAAATCAGGCGTATGTTGCGCAGGGAGATGAGAAGAACAGAAAACATCTTCATATGGATTTTCCAATAAACCGCCTACTGCATTTTCTTCTTCAGTTCGCCCCGCGAGGGAGCGAGGTTGCCCATCGTCAATATGCCGCCTTTTCCCCTGTCCCGGCACAATTCGTAGACTTCCTTGCCGTAAAGCCGGATAAAGGCTTCCGGGTCGCTTTGCATCATCTGCGCGAATTCCTCGCCATGTAAACTGGCGTCAATCTCGGCGCGCATGTTACGCGTCAGGCGCGGCTCGCGCCCTTCGGCCAGCGCCTCGACCATCTGGGCCAGCGCCGTGGTGCGCCGGTAGACAACGGCGGTATTGTGGATATTCTCCTCCGTCATCCGGATGAGTTGATCCAGTTTCTCCTCGAGGCGGGCAAGATGGGGTTGTGTTTTTTCTGTTGTCATTTTTTCTCCTGTATCCCGTATCGTAAGACTCTTTTCCGTTCGTACTACTCGCTAACTTGCCTGACGTTCAGAACAACATTGGCCTGTTGCTTGCTTGTGCTCACCAAGACCTTCATCACATATACCCTGCCGCCCGTAGCCGTTCAAAGGAAGATTCATCCTCATCCGCGCCCATCGGCCTGCCCGAGCGCTCGGAGACTTTGGTCACCCGCAACTCTTCAATAATTTTTTCCAGCGTATCGGCCCCGGATTCCACCGGCCAGGTGATGCCGCGCTCACCCAGCGAACGGAAGCGCATCATTTTGCCGCCGAAATCGCGCCCTTCCATCTCATGATAGGCCTGAGCGAAATAAAGCGGCACGACCGGGATACCCTCCCGCTGCACATAATGCCAGATATCGAGTTCCGTCCAGTGCAGCAGCGGGTGTACACGCAAGCTGGTTCCCGGCGGAAAATCGGTCTTGAACTGATCCCAGAATTCGGGCGGCTGGTCTTTGACATCCCAGCCGTGATCGACGCCACGCGGCGAGAAATAACGCTCCTTGGCCCGCGTGCCTTCCTCGTCGCGGCGGATTCCGGCAATGATGCCCTGAAACCCGTGTTTTTCAATCACCTGTTTTAGCCCGAGGGTTTTACGCGCCGCCACCCGCGCCGCCCAGGGCAGGGTTGCATCGGTTTGCTCAATCGGCGGGCACAGATGCGAGACAAAATCAATGCTCCATTCCTTTACATACTGATCCCGGTAAGCGTAGACCTCTTCCATCTCCAGTTCGGTATCGCAATGGATCAGCGGGAAGGGAATATGGCCGAAAAACGCCTTTTTTGCCAGCCAGATCATCACGGTGGAATCCTTGCCGAACGACCACAGCATAGCCAGCCGGTCGAGTTTGGCCCATGCCTCCCGCAGGATGTAGATGCTTTGCGCTTCGAGTTGGTCGAGGTGATCCATGCGTGCTTCCACCTGTTTACCCGCCGTATGTGTGCGAAATAACCGGCCATGTCAACCCTTATTTCGCAAAATTCTGTGTGAATTGCTTTTAATCACAAATATTTTGTGTATATTGAGATGTGTAACCCGCTTGCCGCGTATTCCCTGCGATGATACCTGCGATATTAACCGGAAATGCACCAATAGCCGGTAAGCTTGTTTCTGCAACCCTGTGGCATTACACTGTGTCCGAAACGAAAGTCGCTTTGCTATGGAAATCCGCTACGAATATCCGCCGAAAATGCCGCCGGGCTGGCATGCCACGCCGCTTAACAGCAGGGCGCATCATCATAACAGTTTTTCACGCACACTGGCGATCAGCGAGGCGGCGCGCTATCTTGAAGATGAAATTCTGGCGCTCAGGCCCACGGCGGCAACGGTTTACAGTGCGTACCAGCACCTCAATAACGACCGCTTGCGTAAGAAGATGGGGCACGACACTGCCGTCAGCGTCGGCCTGAAGCTGGGAGGAAAATCGCATCTGATCGCCTGCGATAAGTGGTTCCTGATTGAGCATAATCTTTATGCGCTGCATTTGTCGTTGCGGGCCGTTCGCAGTATTGAGGACTGGGGAGCCGCTTCGGCATTGCGGATGCTCTCGGTCTTTTCGCCGCAGATTGAAACGCGGGATCGGGAAGTGCATGAGTCTATTGTTATGCAGGACGTGCCGGAATGGATGATGAAGCTGGGCCTCGGGCCGACGGCGACGCTTGAGGACGCCAACGCGGTCTATCGCCGCCGCGCCAAGCTGGTCGGCAATGACGAGGAAGCCCTGCTTCTGCTCAACGGCGCGATGGATGACGCCCGCAAGCATCTGCGGTAATGTATTGTCTTTTGACTTTATTTTTTTCCCAAAAGAAAAATAAAGTCGGTTACGCTGCACCAGCGGCGGGCTTGCGTTGCAAGCCTGTCATTCCAATTATTTTGGGGAATTGTTAAGTGGAATGACTATAGGATTATCACCCGGTTTTCTCAGGATAGGGACAAATATCGCGCAGGATGCAGTTCGGGCAGTCAGGCTTGCGGGCCTTGCAGACATAGCGCCCATGCAGGATCAGCCAGTGATGCGCGTGGCGTTTCCATGATTCGGGAATGACCTTCTCAAGCTGGCGCTCACATTCGAGCGGGGTTTTCGCTTTCACCAGCTCCAGACGACCGGCGACACGAAACACATGCGTATCAACCGCAATGGTCGGCTCTCCCTTCACGCAGTTCAGCCAGACATTCGCCGTCTTGCGCCCGACGCCGGGCAGGGTCTCCAGCGCTTCGCGTGTCACAGGAATCTCACCGCCATAATCCCCTACCAGCCTGTGCGACAGAGCGATGATATTTTTTGCCTTGGTATTGAACAGACCAATCGTGCGGATATAGGCCTTTAGTTTTTCTACTCCGAGCGCCGCCATTTTTTCAGGCGTATCAGCCACGGCGAATAAAGCGGGCGTCGCTTTGTTGACGCTGACATCTGTAGCTTGCGCCGAGAGCACGATAGCAACCAGCAGGCAAAAAGGGTTGGGCGCGACCAGTTCGGTAACCGGATCGGGATTGGCTGCCGCCAGCCGCCTGAAAATGTCATTCGCCCTGCTTTTCTTCACTGACATGGTGTCTGAGGCTCTGGATTTCTTCTATCATAACCGGTTCGGCAATGCGCTCCCGCCAGCGTTTATCATACCCCGAAGGCAACTGGCGCTCAGGCGACTTAACCCAGCTTGTAATATCGTTGAGCACAATATCGCCTTTGAGGTCGCGCAGCAGCATATGATACCCATCGGGGTAAAAGGCTACCGTATGCGGCGCTGCCATCTGCTCCAGCGCTTTTTGCAGCGGCTCGCGGGGAATCACCCGGTCTTTCGCGCCGTAGAGCACCAGTATCGGCGTTTTGACACGATGCACATGGGTATAGGCATAATCCATCAGGTTGAGAATACCGTAAACCGCATCCACCCGCGTCGCCTTGATGATCAGCGGATCGCGCCCCATCTCGCGCAGCATTTCGATATTATCCGAAGCCAGAATATTCAGCCCGCTGCCGGTCACCCGCGCCGAGGGAGCCGTATGCGCCGCCAGCCACAGGGCGCTGCGATAAAACGAATTCATGGTATCGCTGCCCCAGACCGCCGGGGCGGAGAGTATCACCCCGTCCACCCTCACCGCATGATCGGCCAGCGCGGCAATCACTACCGCGCCGCCCATGCTTTCACCCAACAGGTAGAGGCGCTTTCCGGGATGATTGGCGCGCACCGCCCCGACCACCTGACCGACATCCTGCACGAGATTTTCCTTGCCCGCCCAGATGCCGTAATCATCAGTACGGCCAAAGCCGCGCTGGTCATAAGCGTAGACGGCGATGTTGCGTTTGCTTAATGAGAGGCCGGGAGCGCGAAAAGCGCTGCTGTAATCGTTGAAGCCGTGCAGGGCGACAATAACCGCCTCAGGCTCTTCAACCGGTAGCCATGAACGAATGGGCAGACGCTGGCCGTCACCGGTAATGACGATGCTTTCTTTGAGTTCCGGCTGGCCGGTGGCGGTTTTATGTGACTGAACGGCAGGTGTGCAGGCAGTCAGTCCACATACTCCAAATATCAGGCAAATGAATACATAACACCGTATGAAACGCATTCTTATTCCCCGCTGCAC
>JAKFYP010000035.1 GCA_021730835.1 Alphaproteobacteria bacterium | reverse complement strand
GGCATCCATCTGCTGATCGAATCGCGCTCCGGCAATGCCGGAAAACAGGTTGATCCCGATCAGGTTCCCACTTGGCAGGCGGAAAGGATGCTGCAATATCGTGTTGCACAGCCGCTCAACCGCGAAGACAGCCTCTTCCGGACTGGTTTCAGGCATAATGACGGCGAAGGTCTGTGCGTCCATGATCGCCGTCAGGTCGGTATTGCGTACCGCCCCGACCAGAAGGGAAGCCGCGACGCCGACCACATGATGCCATGCGTGATTGGGTTGAGGCACATCGTCCAGCCCCGATACGTGCAGGCAGTAGGTGGCAATCGTCACATCCCGGCGTGTGCGGCGGATGCGGCGCAGTTCCTCCTCGAGCCGCCCGAAAAACCATGAGCGCTGCGGCAGGCCGGTATATTCATCCTGCAATTCCGCCTTTGCGGCGATTTCACGGGCCTGCTCCTCGGCGGCAACGCGGTCGGATATATCGCGCAGTGTGCCGATGGAGCCGATGATCGCGCCATTCTGGTCAAACCACGGGTAGGAGACATCCGACACCCAGATGCGTCGCCCGTCACGCGTCATCATCAGGTAATCCGCCTGCCAGCGCAAGGTACGGCCTTCAATGCGCTGTTGTTCCAGCGGCTCGTAGGATTCAACCGGAGTGAAGGCGTCATGCACGACCCGCGTCTCAAGGATCAGCGAGCGCAGCGGCAGGGTCATCAGGTCTTCCGGGGTAAAGCCCAGCAATCTGGCAACCGACGGGCTGATATACTCATACTGCATGGTATCGTAGCGCAGCCGGTAAACCGCATCGCTTGAGACATTGCCGAGCAACTCAAGCTCATCCTTGAGCCGCTCAAACTCTTTTAGCCGGAAGGAATCCATGAAAACTGCCCAGATATAGTGAGTGATAACGGTTCTACTCCCACATCTTGCTGTCGTCAAGGCCGCTGCGTCGAAAAAAATATCGTACGGAAAGCCGCATTATCTATTCCTGTCACCGATTGACTCAGGAAAAACAGAACGGTATACTGTTATGATGAATATGACGTTTTTACTCCATAGCTCGGGCGGGCTGATGATCGGCATCCTCGTGTTCGTCTTCAGTATGCTTTCCCTGCTCAGTGGCCGCGCCGGTGTGATCGGGTTTTTGTTGTCGCTTACCGGCGTGACGTTTGGCGCGTTTGTGCTCGTCAACCATACTTCCACCGCCTTGTTCTGAGGCCCGCTTGCGGATTACCCGCCGGTTAACCATGACTCACGGATCACAATCCGACTGTTTTTTACTGCTTTTAGCAGAGAGAAGTGATTTTTCTTTCTCTTAACGACTTAATATTATATAACTGAAGGGTATCTGAGTTCCTCGCTCAATCGTTAATATGTGTGGAATTGGTTAATGGACGATACTTCTTTTCCCATGCACGGCATCCATGAGATATTTCCGCTGGCCGATGAGGCTTTGCCTGCCTGCTCGACACCTGAGCTGGAAGATAAAATCCGCTTCCTCAAAGAGGAAATGAACGCGGTGATCCTGTCGCATTACTATCAGGATGAGAATATTCAGGATCTGGCCGATTATATCGGCGATTCGCTCGATCTTTCACGCAGGGCCGCCGCGACCGATGCCGATGTCATCGTATTTTGCGGGGTGAAATTCATGGCCGAGGTCGCCAAAATCCTCAGTCCTAACCGCACGGTGTTGTTGCCGGATATGCAGGCCGGATGCTCGCTTGAATTCTCCTGCCCGCCGCAGCAATTCAGGGCGTACCGTGAAGCGCATCCCGACCACCTCGTGCTGACCTACATCAACTGTTCCGCTGAAATCAAAGCGCTCTCCGATATTATCGTCACCTCGACCAATGCCGAGGCCATCATCCGCCAGTTACCGGAGGGCCAGCCCATCCTGTTCGCGCCGGATAAATATCTGGGCCACTATCTTATAAAGAAAACGGGCCGCGACATGCTGCTGTGGGATGGCTCGTGCATCGTCCATGAACGCTTCTCCGAGCGCGAGTTAATAAGGCTGATGACCCGCCAGCCGGAGGCACACGTCATCGCCCATCCCGAATGCCCGGAAGCCTTGCTCAACCACGCGCACCATATCGGCTCGACTTCCTCGCTGATCGCCTTCACCGAGCAACGCCCCGGCCAGAGTTTTATTGTGCTCACCGAGCCGGGTATTATCCACCAGATGCGCAAACGCTCGCCCGGCAGCCTGTTTTTCGATGTGCCGGGAACGGGAGAGGGGGCCTGCACCTCCTGCAACACCTGTCCCTACATGAAAATGAATACTGTGGAGAAGCTCTATCGCTGCATGGTCAATCGCGCTCCGCAAATCACGCTCGATCCCGCGCTGATGGCCGCCGCCGAGAAACCGCTTGCCCGCATGCTGGAAATGTCGAAAATGATTCCTGCATCCGGTTCGCTCCACGAGGCCAGCAGGCAATTATTATGAAATCCGATACCACAGCCTTCCTGACACTGGTCGAAGCGGCGCTGGCTGAGGATATCGGGCGGGGTGACATTACCTCGGAAGCGGTAATCCCCGCCGATGCGGAAATGAAGGGGTTTATCCATGCCCGCGAGCCGCTCGTTGCCTGCGGCGTCGCCCATGCGGCACAGGTGTTTTATCAGGTTGATCCGGGGATTTCCTGTATTTCACATGCGGTGGATGGCATCAGCGTGGCGGCAGGTGGGCCGTTGCTGGAGATTGCCGGTAATGCCCGCTCCATCCTGCTGGCTGAGCGCACGGCGCTGAACCTGCTGGCGCGGATGTGCGGCATTGCTACCCTGACACGGCGTTACGTGGAGGCGGT
The DNA here is from genome assembly GCA_021730835.1 of Alphaproteobacteria bacterium. Classification (GTDB taxonomy): domain Bacteria; phylum Pseudomonadota; class Alphaproteobacteria; order Rickettsiales; family UBA998; genus JAKFYP01. Next base: position 7,653 of record JAKFYP010000035.1, on the reverse strand, counting down.
CGGAGGCACGCAGGCCCGCATTTGCGACACGCGCAAGACGCCTGCCATGCACCGCGCCACCGACAAGCATGCCGTGGTGACGGGGGGAGGCTGCAACCATCGCATGCGGCTCGATGACGGGATACTCATCAAGGATAATCATATCGCCATTGCCGGAGGAGTAAGCGAAGCCGTAAAACGGGCGCGGGACAGTGCATCGCATCTGATGCGGGTATCGGTTGAATGTGATACGCTGGAACAGGTGAAAGAAGCGCTGGAAGCGGGGGCCGATGTGCTGCTGCTGGATAACATGACGCCGGACATGCTGAGTGAAGCGGTGAAATTCGCCTCGGGCCGCGCCCTGACCGAAGCTTCCGGTGGGGTGACGCTGGAGAATGTACGCACCATCGCTGAAACCGGCGTGCATTATATCTCCGTCGGCGCGCTGACCCATTCCGTCAGGGCGGCGGATATCGGGCTGGATGCTTATGTGGAATGACAATATAGCTAATTAACTTTATGCTTAGTGCGCCGCATAAGCGGCGCGCCCGCAGTCGCGGGCGATAGCCGATTTGATTGATATGCAGTCACACAAGTAAATCGGCTATATCTCTTGTTTCTCCATAACCGGAAAAACTACCTCCCCCACACGACGAACCCGTCATTGCGGTAGCCTGCCTTGCCGTAGGAGAAAACCCGGCCATCCAGCGTGGTAACGCGCCCGCCCGCCGCTTCGACAATCGCCTGACCGGCGGCGGTATCCCATTCCATCGTTGGCCCGAGGCGGGGGTAGAGATCGGCCTCTCCTTCGGCGACGCGGCAGAATTTACAGGAGCTTGAGGCGGCAACCCGCTCGCTGACCGGAGTAGGCCCGAGAATATCCATGAGGAATCCGTCGAGCTTTGGGGAAGCATGATCCTTGCTCATGACGACCGACCAGCCTTCCGGCGAAGCCATGCGGGTAGCAATGGGCGATGCGTTCTCAGACGCGAGGCGGCGGAACGCGCTTTTGCCGGACTGACCGAAATAAAGCGCCTCTTTGGCGGGCAGGTAAATGACGCCGAGGACGGGGCGCAAATCTTCGATCAGGGCGATATTGACGGTGAATTCATCCTCGCCGCGAATAAAGCCCCGCGTGCCGTCGAGCGGATCAACCAGCCAGAAATTGCGGGCATCAATGGCGTGCGACGCCGCGACTTCTTCCGACACGACGGGAATATCCGGCCAGTGTTTGGCCAGCGCCGCGACGATGACGGCATTGGCAGCGTGATCGGCTTCGGTGACCGGGCTTTTATCCGCTTTTTGCTCGATCTGTTGCAGATTGCCGCGCACCGCCATAATGGCATGTCCGGCTTCAATGGCAATATCGCAAAGGGTAGGGAGCATGGCGGAGGGGTGGAATCTGGATGACCGGAGTCAAAATCCGAACCCCGGTTTTCCGGTTAAATCAACTGCCTGATGTCGTTAAAGACGGTAAACGCCATCAGCATCATGACCAGCGCGAAACCGGCGCGGTAGCCCCATTCCTGAAACCGTTCGGCCATCGGCCTGCCGCGTGCGCCCTCAATCGCATAGAACACCAGATGCCCGCCGTCGAGCGGCGGAATCGGCAGGATGTTGACGAAACCCAGATTGGCCGATAGCAGCGCCATGAACCAGATCACCGTCGAAAACCCCTGATCGGCGGCCTGCCCGGAAAGCTTGGCGATGCCAATCGGGCCTTTGAGTTCGGTAGCGCTGCGCTCGCCGGTAATCATCTGGCCGAGATAATCAATGGTCGTATCAATCAGATACCATGTGCGTTTCACCGCCTGCCAGACGGAGCCGAAAATACCGTATTCCTCAACGCGCATTTCCATCGCCTTGAAACCGATCTGCGGCTGCATCGCCTTGTTGCCAAGCCCGTCATCAACCTCGACCAGCCGGGGCGTGATGGACAGGCTGAGATTTTCTCCCTCGCGCTCAATTTCCAAGGCAACCGGCTTGCCGGTATTGGTCAGAAGAAAGCGCGGAATATCATGGAAACGCTTGACTTTTTTGCCGTCCATACTGAGGATGCGATCCCCGGTTTTCAGCCCGGCTTCCGCCGCCGGTGTACCGGGAATAGTCTCGCCAACGATCGGTTCAGTCGTGGCCAGCCCGTTATGAAAGATCATCCATGTGAAAATACCAATGGTCAGCAGGAAATTAAACATCGGCCCGGCGGCGACAACCGCCGCTTTCTTTGGCAAAGGCTTGTAATGGAAGCTGACGGCGCGCTCTTCCGGTGTCATCTGAGCCAGCTTGTCGGTATCGGCGGTGCTGGCCTCCGAGGCGTCACCGAACATCTTGACGTAACCGCCCAGCGGCACGAGGCTGAATTTCCAGCGGGTCTGGTGTTTATCCGTCCAGCCGAAAATCTCCTTGCCGAAGCCGATGGAAAAGGTTTCGATTTTCACCCCGCACCAGCGCGCCACGATATAATGCCCGAATTCGTGGATGAATACGATGGTTGAGAGGATAATCAGGAAGGCAAAAACGGTGTGGATCAGTTCCATATCAATCTGTCAGCTTGTTTGTCTTATCTCCGAATCTAATGCAAATACCGCCTCAAGGCCAGCGATTTTGCAGCTTTTATGCCGCGACATGGCGGATTCCACCGTTTCGGCGATAGCGGTAAAACCGATTTCACCCGCCAGAAACCGTGCTACGGCGACTTCATTGGCGGCATTGAGCACCAGCGGCATCGAGCCGCCTTGTTGCAGAGCATCGCGGGCCAGCCGCAGGCAGGGGAAGCGCTGCTCGTCGGGGGCTGAGAAATGCAGCGCCCCGATAGCGGCCAGATCGAGCCGGGGTATCTCAAGCGCAATACGCCGGGGCCATGCCAGCGCGCAGGCGACCGGCGTGGCCATATCGGGCATACCGAGTTGGGCCAGCACCGAGCCGTCGGCGTAATGCACGAGACTATGGATAATGGACTCAGGATGCACCACGACATCGAGTTTATCCGGTAGCAGGGCGAAGAGGTGATGCGCCTCAATCAGCTCCAGCCCCTTATTCATCATGGTAGCCGAATCCACCGAGATTTTCGCGCCCATTGACCAGTTGGGATGCGCGACCGCCTGCTTGGGGGTGACATTGGCCAGCATTTCGGCGGGGAGATTCAGAAACGGGCCGCCGGAAGCGGTCAGGGTGATTTTCTCCACCTGCTCGCGGTTATGCGGCTCAAGCACCTGAAAAATGGCGCTGTGCTCGGAATCCACCGGGATCAGCGTTGCGCCGTGCGTTTTGCAGGCCTGCATCATCAGATCGCCTGCGCCGACGAGTGTTTCCTTATTGGCCAGCGCGATGGTATGGCCCGCCTCCACCGCGCACATGACCGCTCTCAAACCGGCCAGCCCGACAATCGCCGCCATCACGATATCGGTGGGATTCGCCGCCGCTTCGCAGATAGCTTCCGCTCCGGCGGCTGCTTCAATGCCAGTTCCGGCCAGCCCTTCCCTCAGGACGGCATAATGCGCCGTGTTGCCGATCACGGCGAGTTTCGGACGGTATTGCCGTGCCAGATCAATCAGCCGGTCAACATTTTCCTGAGCGGTTATGGCCTCGCAGGCAAAGTGCCCGGGATGCGCCGCCAGCACGCGAAAAGTCGCCTGCCCGACCGAGCCGGTCGCCCCGAGGATAGTGACACGTTTTGGCGCTTCTGAGGGCGTGGCGTAAGGAGCAGACTGGCGGGCAGGAAGCATAGCCAATCTTCATATCAGCCGCCGCCGACAGGCGCAATCCGCATATTTCTCTGTATCTCTTTTATGGTTCGCGCTATGGCTTGGATATGAAAGCGGAAAAACTCAGGCTGGGCGTTAATATTGACCATGTGGCGACGCTACGCAATGCGCGGGGAAGGGGGCATCCCGATCCTGTGCGAGCGGCGCTGCTGGCGCATGCAGCGGGTGCGGACGGGATTACGGCGCATTTGCGCGAAGATCGCCGCCATATCCGCGACGGCGATATGCGGCGGCTGAGGGAGGAAGTGCCGCTGCCGCTGAATTTCGAGATGGCGGCGACGGAAGAAATGCTGGGCATCGCGTTTGAAATCCGCCCCAACGCCTGTTGCCTTGTGCCTGAGCGGCGTGAGGAACTGACGACCGAGGGCGGGCTGGATGTGGCGGGCAACCGGCAAAGCCTGCTGGCCCCGGTGGCACGGCTGAGGGAAGCGGGAATCCGGGTATCGCTGTTTGTTGATCCCGATCCCCGGCAGATTGAGGCGGCGCATCTCATGGGAGCCGATATTGTGGAGTTGCATACCGGGGCGTATTGCCATGCGGCTTTGCGGGATGACACGGCCAACAGAAAACATGAGTTGGAGCGTCTTGTCTCTTCTGCTGAGCGGGCGCAGGACGCCGGGCTGGAAGTGCATGCCGGGCACGGGCTGTGTTTTGAGACAACAGGCCGCGTGGCTGCAATCCCACAACTGGTGGAATTGAATATCGGGCATTTCCTGGTGGGCGAGGCGGTATTTACTGGGCTGGGCGTGGCAATCCGGCGAATGCGGCAGGTTATGGACGAAAGCCGCTCAGGCCTGTTTCATATCCGTACTTGACCGATGGCCAATTTAGGCGCTTAATGGAAGATGTGGGGATTTCAGCGCTTGCCACCACGGCCATGCGGCCATACGGACTAAGCGATACAGCCGGATCATGCTGTTACCCCCGCAGGCATAAGGGGGATTTATGGCAGTCATGCAGGTCAACGGCGCAAGGCCGGACTATGTTTTCACCAGTGAGTCGGTATCCGAGGGACACCCGGATAAATTATGCGATCAGGTATCGGATGCGATACTGGACGCTATTTTAAAGCGCAATCCCGAAGGGCGTGGCGCGATTGAGGTGCTGGCGACAACCAACCATATCACTATCGCCGGGGAGATGCGCGGCGCGGGCGACCTCGGGGTTGAGGAAATGAACGAGATAGCCCGGGGCGTGGTTAAACGCATCGGCTACGACCAGAAAGGATTTCACTGGAAAACGCTGGAGATCGTCAACCGGGTGCATGAACAGTCGGCGGATATCGCCAAAGGGGTGGACGCCGCTGAGAACAAGGAAGAAGGGGCAGGGGATCAGGGCATCATGTTCGGCTTCGCCTGCGATGAAACGCCTGAACTGATGCCCGCGCCGATCTCTTACGCCAATATTATCCTCAAGCATTTATCGCGTATGCGCCATGACGGTACGCTGCCGCAACTCGGGCCGGATGCGAAAAGTCAGGTCAGCCTGCAATATATTGATGGCAAACCGGCGCGGACAACCTCGGTGGTGGTCTCAACGCAGCATACGGCGGAAGTTTCCCATGACGAACTGACCGATATTATCCGCGAGGAGGTGCGCGAGTTGTTTCCCAAAGGCTGGATGCCGCCCGATGAGGCGTTGTTCGTCAATCCCTGCGGCGCGTTTATTATCGGCGGGCCGGATGGCGATACGGGGCTGACCGGGCGCAAGATCATCGTCGATACCTATGGCGGGGCGGCGCCGCATGGGGGTGGGGCGTTCTCGGGTAAAGATCCGACCAAGGTGGATCGTTCCGCCGCCTATGCCGCCCGCTACCTTGCCAAGAACGTCGTCGCCGCCGGGCTGGCCTCGCGCTGCCTGATCCAGTTATCTTATGCGATTGGCGTGGCGCAACCGGTCTCTTTCCTGCTGAGCACCGCAGGAACAGGCAAGGTGAATGAACGCAGGCTGGAGCAACTTCTACCCGAGTTGATGGATTTGCGCCCCAGAGGAATTCGCACCCATCTGGGACTCAACCGGCCTATCTATGAGGTAACGGCCTCTTACGGCCATTTTGGCCGTGCGCCGCGTGACACCGGCGAATTCTCATGGGAGCGGCTCGATCTGGTGGATGCCCTGCACCGGGAATTCGGCGTATCCGGCAGCGTATCGGCGGCGGGATAGCTCGGGGGTTTATTGATTTTTGATAAGGCATGCCTTATCTCCGGCAGGAGATAAGGGCTGTATGTTGTTTGCGCTATGGACGAACCTCCTCAGGATACGAATGAAGAAAAGGCCAAACAACCGGTCAAACGGACATCTGGAGGAGTTTCGTCGGACTCCGCAAGCGCCGCCGAAAGGCGGTTTCAGGAAAAAGCGGGAATGGAGATTGAAGAGCGCCGCGCCGCTGCAATAAAGCAGGAGCAGGCGAAGCAGCGCATCCGTAGTAGACAACCGGAATTCTTGCAAAATCAGCATATCACTCAGCAGGAAATTGACGCTGAAATCAGGGCGGAGGAGCAGCGGATTACTCAGGCGACGATTTGGAATGCGCTAACAGAAGCAGTGGCGCAAATGCCATTTGAGGAGAGGACGGAAGTACATCCGTTTTCTCAGTTTCTCAGAGTGCTTATGCAGCATCTTGGTATAAACCAGAGCGATTTAGAAAAATTACTGGATATAGATGCTTCTGTACTTGCTGTTATTAGCAGCTACACCAGAGAACAAACCCTACAGAGCATAACAGAAAGGGCGGGGCTGGACGATGAAGGTATGTGGTTGCTTCGCAGGCTGGCACGAGGGAGCCGTTCAATTCAGAGCATTGAGCAAATCGCAACCGAGGCGGAACAGGCATGTCAGGGAGAATGCTTTTTTGGGGAGCGGGTGGAGGCTGCAAAACTGCCATTCGCCATCATACGAAAGCTCTATGATTATACAGGGGCGTTAAAGCCGCAAGTATATCAAGACCTTTCCATTTCAGAAAATACTCAGGATGTGTGGCTCGGCAAATCTCCCGGGACTCTGGTGCTTCGTTCGCTTCCGCGCATTAAAGAGCTTATCAATTATCTGGTGCGCGATGAATCGTTGGCATCGCGCCTTTATAAATGCGTTGCGCCAAAGCATGAAAAGGATATCCATCAACTGCTCGAAGAAGCAACGGCATCGGCGGCGGTTGAGCAGAACCGAACCGAACGCTGTAAGATATTCGGGAAAATGATGGAAGAGATCATCTCTATACGGGATATGACTCAGGGGCAGTTTGCCAACTCTGTCAAGCATACAAATTCAGTAAAACATTCAACCGTTTCCAAGTGGGTAAGGGGCATAAACTTTGTCAATGGTGACGCGCTGGCGAATGCGGTGGCAACCGCATGCGGCTACGAGGATGCCGAAGAAAAAAGGGGGTTCGTAGCGCTTGCAACGGGATTATTCAGGCAATTCGATCCAAAACTGTGTGAAAGAGTAACAGGCGGCGAAGCGGATCAGGAATCAGGGTTTATGGAGTTGATGCGGAAAGCAGGCATTCCTTCTCTCAGGAAACTTGAGAAAGCGCTGGGTTTCAAAGAAGACCGTACAAAAAAATGGCCGCAAGACGGGATTCCTGACAATCTGTTAGAAGATACTGAAACACATAACATGATTAAAACTATCCTCGGTATCCCTGATGACCACCACGCGGCATTCATTGAGGCTTTTGGCGCGTCGCATGTCAGGGCGCGGCAGGAAGCGCATCTGCCGGAACATAGGGTAGGAGAATTATCGGAGGCGCATGAGGGCACGATACGCACGCCTCAACGTAAAAGAGAGTAATGCCGGGAAAAAAGACTGCTTTCACTAATATTATGTGGCCTTGCCGGTAAATTTTTACCTGATTACCCACTATTCACCGCTTGCCTCTTATCTGTATGTATGTCAGTAAAAGCAGTCGGTT
>JAKFYP010000047.1 GCA_021730835.1 Alphaproteobacteria bacterium | reverse complement strand
AGACCTCGCCCTTGCTTGTATCCATTTATTCTACAACGTCTTCTTCTCATCTGACCTACCTAAGCCATTTGGCTTATCTAGGCCAGCCCCTTATTTTGATTCGGAAATACTATAGGTTAATAGCCCACCCTACCCCACCCCCAGCAGGGCGTCAGCGGCGCGGCGGGCGGCATCGTTGACCGCAGCGCCCGATAACATCCGCGCCAGTTCCTCGCGCCGCGCTTCGCCGGTCAGTTCAAAGATGCCGGTATGCGTGTTCCCGGCGCGTTCTTTTTTCTCGATGAAATAATGCCGCGCCCCCCGCGCCGCTACCTGCGGCAGATGCGTGACCACCAGCACTTGCGCGAATTGCCCGAGGCGCTCGAGCCGCTTGCCGATGGCATCCGCCACCGCACCGCCCGTGCCTGAATCAATCTCGTCGAAAATCATCACCGGCGTGGCTTTTGCATCGGCCAGCACCACCGCCAGCGCCAGCATAAAACGCGATAACTCCCCGCCCGAGGCAATCTGTTCCAGCGGGCCGAATAACGCGCCTTTATTGGTTGCTACCTCGAAGAAAATCCGCTCCATGCCGGACTCGCGCCATTGCGCTTCGGCGAGCGGCTCATGTGTCACCCGAAAACGCGTCGCCTGCATTTTCAGCGGCGTCAGTTCCGCGTGCAGGGCTTTCTCCAGCTTCACCGCCACCTTGCGGCGCGACTGCGCCAGCGCATCGGCGGCCAGAAGGTAAGCTTCCCGCACCTCACGCGCTTCGGATTCCAGCCGTGAAATTGCCTTCTCCTGCGAGGCAAGCATATCAAGTTTGTCTTTTACCTGCTGTTTAAGATTCGGCAATTCATCGGTCGTGATATTGTATTTCCGCGCCACGCCTTTGAGTGAAAACAACCGCTCCTCCACCGCCTCCAGCTCCTCGCGGCTGTAAGCGCAACCCTGCCCGATTTCCTCCAGCGCCTGCTCAGCTTCCAGCGCCCCGTCACAGGCTTTATCCAGCGCGTCAATCACCGGCGCGAACTGCGTGCTATCCTTCAGCGTCGAGCGCAACAGCATGTTCTGTGCGGCGCGCAATATCTCCACCGCCCGGCGCGGCTGGGTCAGTTCTCCCAGCACGTCGTTTAAGGTCTGCGCCAGCTTTTCCGACTGTATCATGCGGATGCGCTTATCCGCCAACTCCTCTTCCTCGCCGGGTTGCGGAGCCAGCGCCGATAATTCACCCTGCATATGCTCAAGATATTCCTTCTCCCGGGCCGTGCGCTCCAGTGCTTCGCGCAATTCCGATAACGCCCTGAGTTTCGCCCGCCACGCCTGCCAGCGTGTCGCCACCTCGCCCGCCTCTCCTTGCAGACCGCCGTAGCGATCAAGCAGGATGCAATGCGAGGCGGCATCCAGCAACCCGCGCTGCTGGTGTTGCCCGTGGATTTCCACCAGCGCCGCCCCAACCGCCTGCATGGTTTTCTGGCTAACCGGCTGGTCATTGATGAAGGCGCGGGATTTACCGTCCTCCGTAAGCTGGCGGCGCAGCAACAGGGTATCCTCCGCCTCAATACCATATTCTCCCAGCAACGAGGCAATGGCCGCATATCCGGCCACTTCAAATGTGGCGCTTACCGTTGCCGCCCCTGCCCCGGCACGCACCAGCCGCGCCTCACCGCGAGCGCCCAGCGCAAGGCCAAGCGCATCGAGCAGGATTGATTTGCCCGCTCCCGTCTCGCCGGAGAGCACGCATAATCCCCGGCTGAATTCGATATCCGCCTTTTCGATCAGGACGATGTTACGGATGGAAAGATGAGTGAGCATGGATCCGGTTGTCATTTCAAGACAGTTGTATAGCCGATTTACTTGTGTGGCTGCACATCAATCAAATCGGCTATCGCCCGCGACTGCGGGCGCGCCGCCTGTGCGGCGCACTACCTTTATGCGCAAGCATAAAGTTAATTAGCTATATCATAACACATCCCACCATGTTTTTTCCTCTTCCGGCTGCTTTTTACCCTCAAGCAGGGCATAGCTGAAGCGATACCATTTGCTGCCGGGGAAATTATGCCCCAGCACCGCCGCATAGCGCCGTGCTTCCGCTTCCACGCCCAGTTTCAGATACGTCTCGACCAGCCGGTGCAACGCTTCGGGGACGTGACTCGTCGTCTGGTAATCTTTCACCACGCGATTAAAGCGGTTGGCGGCGGAGAGGTATTCATCGCGCTCAAGGTAATAGCGCCCGACCATCATTTCCTTACCCGCCAGATGATCTTCGGTCAGATCGAGCTTGAGGCGGGCATCGCGGGCGAATTCCGTATTGGGATAGCGCCTGACGACCTCGCGCAGCGACTCGCGTGCTTTGCGGGTCATGCCCTGATCGCGCCCGACATCGGAAATCTGTTCATAGTACGACAGCGCCGTCAGGTAATAGGCATAGGCCACGCTCTCATTGCCGGGGTGCAGCTTGATAAACCGCTCAAGGGTCAGCACGGCATCGTCGTATTTGCGGGTTTTGTATTGCGCGTAGGCAGTCATCACCTCAGCCCGGGGCGCCCATTCGGAGTAAGGATGCTGGCGCTCGACTTCCTCAAATAACTCCACCGCCCGCTCATATTTTTGTTCGGCGAAGGCGTCCCGCGCATCGGTATAAAGCTCTTCCGCCGGGCGGGCATCCAGTTCGTCCTCATCCTCGCCCTTGGAGCACGCGCCCAAAGCCAGCACGGCGAACGGCAGCAGGAGAAAGAAAAACCGGCGAAGAGAATACATAACCGGGTTATAGCAATGCCGGATGGCAGCGTACAACAAAAAGTGAATTTGGGCCGCCTAATTACGATCAGGCAGCATCACCGCGCCGATCAGGCTCGCGTTGCCGATGGCGGCGCGCCCGGGCAGGGTAACGTAGGCCGCCAGTGAGGCCAGCCGGTCGGCGGTCGTGATATGCCATGCGGAGGGGGTGGAAAACAGCGTATGCAATAGCTTGTTATTGATACCGTGACCGGGGCGTCTGGTACGCACATTGCCGATGATGCGCATCCCGGCGAGGAAATAATCGCCGATGCAATCGAGTGCCTTATGGCGCACGAATTCATCTTCAAACCGCAGGCCTTCGGCATTAAGCACACCGTCATCCCCGATAACAACGGCGTTCTCCAGCGAGCCGCCGCGAGCCAGCCCCATTTCGCGCAACTGTTCTACCTCAGCGGCAAAACCGAAGGTGCGGGCAGCGGAAAGGGATTCCGCGAATGTCGTCTCCGAAAAATCGTAGCGGGCACGCTGGCGGGCAATCGCCGCATGCGGAAAGTCAATCTCTATATCCAGCATGAAACCCGGCGCGGGCATCAGCGCCGCAGATGATTTTCCTTCGCTGGCGGTTACCACGTCGTCCATCACGATCACCTTGCGCAGCGCCGGTAACGCATAGAGTCCGACCTGCTCCAGCAATGCCATGAACGGCGCGGAACTGCCATCCATCACCGGCACTTCCGGGCCGTCTGTTTCGATCAGGAGGTTATCCACGCCCGCGCCCCACAGCGCCGCCATCAGGTGCTCGACCGTGGCGATTTTGACACCGTAAGCATTGGCCAGCGTCGTGCCGAGGCGCGTATCGCATACGGCATCATAACGGGCGCGGATTGTGGATTTTGTGCTATCGGAAACATCCGTGCGCCGGAAACGGATACCCGTATCAGCATCGGCAGGAAGCAGGCGCATGGTGACCGCTTCGCCGCTATGCAGGCCGACGCCGCGGCACTGGACGGGCGCACTGATCGTTTGCTGAAAACAGGGGATTTGCATGGGCTGCCTGCTCATGAGGAGTTTTTGACCCTCACAATGTAACAACCGGTGCGCCAGAAAACAAATAACAGTTTGTTACGGAATGTTACAGGGAAAGGCAGAGGGGCATCTCTATAAACTACCCGCGCTTGCCTGAAACTGCCAGCCACTCATGGCCTGCCAAATGCTTTGGCTGACACGAGAGGCGTACAATTTTCTTGATTTATCTCCCCATATCGCCCATGAAACGTATGACAGACTATTCAGGGCATACGCATGAAACTGACCAAACGCCGGGATATTCATCTTCTTTTCACTTCCGCCTTCTGTCTGGCGGCAGCTTTCGGCGTACCCAAACCGCTCGGCGCGCAGGAGCCGGATAAACCGATCGTGCAAACCATTACCGTTACCGGCAACCAGCGTATCGAGCCGCAAACCATCCGCAGTTACCTCGGCCTGCGCGAAGGCGGGCCGGTGAGCCGTTACGATATTGACCGCGCCATGAAATCGCTGTTTGCCGCCGGGTTTTTTGCCGATGTATCTATTACCCAGCCTCAACCGGGTGTTCTGGCGGTCAAAGTCGTGGAAAACCCGACGATCAACCGCATCGCTTTTGAGGGCAACGACCATCTCTCCGACGAAGATCTGGAGAAAGAAACGCAGCTCAAGGCGCGCTCAACCTATACGCGGCCCAAAATTCAGGCAGACCTTGCTCGCCTGCTTGAAGTCTACCGCCGCTCAGGCCGCTATTCGGCAACAATTGAGCCAAAGGTGATTTCCCGTGAGCAAAACCGGGTGGATATCGTCTTTGAGATTGACGAGGGGGAAGTGACGCGGGTTTCTGAGGTTCATTTCATCGGCAACGGCGCCTATTCCTCCTCGACGCTGAAAGACGTGATCCGCACTTCCGAGGAATGCTGGTATTGCTTTCTCAGTGACAACGATAAATACGATCCCGACCGGCTGGAGTTCGATAAGGAGCTGCTCAGAAAATTCTATACTTCGCAGGGTTATGCCGATTTTCGCGTCGAAACGGCGCTGGCCGAACTGACGCAGGGCAAGGACGGGTTTATCCTCACCTTTACCGTTGAGGAAGGCCCTAAATACAATTTCGGCGCAGTGAAATTCGACGCGAAACTGCCGGGCACTACCGGTGAGACACTCAAACCACTGGTGACGACCGAGGCGGGCAATGTCTATAATGCCGAGGAAGTTGAGCACTCGATTGACGCGATTGTTGAGGAGTTGGGTAACGAAGGGTTTGCCTTCGTCGATATCGAGCCGATCATTACACGTAATGAGAAAGACCTGACAACCGACCTGACCTATGAAATCGAGGAGGGGCCGAGGGTCTATATCGAGCAGATCAACATCACCGGCAATTTGCGCACGCTCGATGAGGTGATCCGCCGTGAATTCCGACTGGCTGAGGGCGATCCGTTCAATACGGCGAAGCTGCGACGCTCGGAGGAGCGTTTGCGTAATCTCGGCTTCTTTGAGAAGGTCAATATCGCGCAGGCTCGCGGCAGTGCGCCCGATAAAGTGGTGATCAATGTCGACGTTGAGGAGAAATCCACCGGTGAGCTAACGCTGGGCGCGGGATTCTCCACAACTGACGGTGTGCTAACCGATGTGGGCGTGCGCGAGAAAAACCTGCTGGGTAAAGGGCAGGAGTTACGCTTCAAGGCATTGTTCGCGGCGGAGCGCCAGCAATTCGACATCGGATTCACGGAGCCGTATTTCCTTGACCGCGAATTGGAAACCGGTTTCGACCTGTTCAAGATTACGCAGGATTTGCGCTCGGAAAGCTCCTTTGACCGCGAATCGGTCGGCGGGCGGCTGCGTACCAGTTACGCGCTGACCGAGCATCTCAAGCATGCGCTAAAATATTCATACGAAACCGTGGATATTACGAATATCCGCATTGATGCCTCACGCTTCGTGCGCGATCAGGAGGGCGAGCATACGACTTCGCTGGTCGGTCACTCGCTTACCTATGACAAGCGCAACAACGTCTTCGATCCGACGGACGGGTATTTCCTCCGCCTGTCGCAGGATGTTGCCGGGCTTGGCGGGGATTCGGACTTCTTTCGCAACGAAGTGGACAGCTCGGTCTATTATTCCTTTGCGTCCGAGTGGACGTTGATGCTGGCGGCTTCCGGCGGGCATGTGCTGGCGCTGAAGGACGATATCCGCATCAACGACCGGTTCTTTATCGGCGGGCGGACGCTGCGCGGTTTCGACAATGCCGGGATCGGCCCGCGTGACAGTATCTCGCGGGATGCGCTGGGTGGCAACCTCTATTATACCGCGACGATCGAGCAGGGATTCCCGCTTGGCCTGCCCGATGAACTGGGCTTTACCGGCGCGGTGTTCGTTGATGCAGGCAGTCTGTTCGATATTGATGAAACCGGCCCGGAAGTGCTGGATGAATCCTCGCTGCGCGCCGCCGCCGGGATAGGGTTGGCGTGGAAATCGCCTTTCGGCCCGATCCGCATTGATTTTTCGCATGCGTTCATGAAAGAAACATTCGACGAAACCGAAACCGTGCGCTTCAATTTCGGCACGCGGTTTTAGTTTCTCACGCCCACAGATTCCACCACCAGCGTTTAACGCCGTACCACCAGCCCGCCGTGCCTTTGAGCGGCTTGAGGTCGCAGGTCGGCAGGCTGCTCTTGCGGAGTTTGCACCAGCCTTTCTTGCCCGTTTTCTCACAGGCCAGCCCTTTGAAGTTCTGGTGATAGCCATGCAGGCTGGATAATTCCTCGAATTCGCGGCAATAGAGTCCGGTGGATGCCTGAAACGGCGTGCCGGGCGTAATCCGCCCGAACATCGTGTTATCGGAAGTTTTCCACAAATGCGCCTGACCGGGCTGCGCGTAATACATCGCATAGTAAAATTCCCGGCTGTAGAATTGTTGTTCCGGTGCGGCCATCATGGTCTGAATATCGTTGGAAAAAACGCTGTTGCCATCATGCACTTTCCCGCTAACTTCCGGCAGCGCCTCAACTTTCTGGCGTTTGGTCGGCCCGTAATTCTGCAAATCCGTATAGATGGCTTCAGACACGGCATGGGTGGGAGGAGGCGCATCGCTCCCGCCGAACAGCCACCAGAGGATTGCCAGCGAACCCAGCACGATCATCAGCTTTTTGGGCCGCACCAGCAATTTCAGAACCGGGCGCAGCAGGATGCGGTAGATCACGCGCCAGATAATGATCAGCGGCAGGAGGATATATCCGGCCAGCCAGGCCATCAGGCGTAAAACCCGGTCAGGCGATAGACTTCCTTCAGATGGGGGCGGGCAATCGCCTGTGCCCGCTCGATTCCTTCATTTAAAATGGCATGCAGGCTGGCGGTATCTTCCCGGATGGCCAGCAGTTTTTCACGAATCGGGGTGAGATGGGCTACCAGCGCCTCGGTCAGCAGCGCCTTGAAGGAGGAAAAATTCATCGCCTGACATTCTTCCTGCGCCTGTCTGAGCGTCCTGCCGGTAATCGCCGCATAAATGCCCAGCAGGTTGGCGGCTTCCGGCCGGTCTTCGGAGATTGACATGCCTTCGATCATATCCGATTTCGCCTTGCGGATTTTCAGGGCAATGGTATCGGCGTCATCATCGAGATGGATGCGCGAATATTCCGACGGATCGGACTTGCTCATCTTGGCGCGCCCGTCGCGCAGGCTCATCACCCGCGTTGTTTCCCCTAATATGAGCGGCTCAGGCAGGGGGAAAAATTCCTCTCCGCATGCCCGGTTGAACGCCCCGGCAATGTCGCGAGCCAGCTCAAGATGCTGTTTCTGGTCTTCGCCGACCGGCACATGCGTCGCCTTGTAAAGCAGAATATCCGCCGCCTGCAGGACGGGATAGGAGTAGAGGCCAAGCACCGCCATATCGCGTTGCTTCCCGGCTTTTTCCTTGAACTGCGTCATACGGTTAAGCCAGCCCAGCGGCGTATGGCATCCCAGCACCCAGGCCAGTTCGGCATGCCCGAAAACCGCCGATTGCGGGAAAAGCATGCTGCGTTTCGGATCAATGCCGCAGGCCATCAGCGCGGCGGCCATCTCCAGCGTATGACGGCGCAGGGTGTCGGGCGACTGGGATAGGGTAATGGCATGCAGATCGACGATGCAGTAGAGGCATTCATGGGTATCCTGCATGGCGACCCAATGGCGGATCGCTCCGAGGTAATTGCCCAGATGCAGGCCACCGGTCGGCTGGATGCCGGATAATACGCGCAAGTGATTCATGCGGGCAATGTAGCGCTCCGGCTTCCCACATGCAAACTACAAATGTCAGTACGGGCAGGCAGGTAGCGATTGCGATCAGGCGGTTGCTTCTTTCTCCTCCTCGCTTTTGCCGAAATTTTCCATGCGATAGCCAATGCCTGGCTCAGTCACGATATATTCATCTTTTTCGGCAGCCGATTCTATTTTCTCACGTAGCTGTGATACGTAAACGCGCAGATATTGCATATCCTCGCCATGCGCCGGCCCCCAGACATCCTTGAGAATCTGCTTATGGGTCAGCATTTTCCCGCGATTCATCATGAAATAGCGCAGCAAGTCATATTCCTTGGGTGTGAAAGGAGTCCTCTCATCGCTGAGAAACACTTCGTGGCGCACCAGATCCATGCGGATACAGCCGTTTTCCAGCACCGGCTCTCCGGCGGTTTCTTTGGCGGCCTTGCGCAAACTGGCATGGATGCGCGCCAGCAGGATATTCGGGTTGAATGGTTTGGTCACATAATCATCCGCCCCGAGATCGAGCGCCGAGACAATTTCCTCATCGGAATCGCGCACCGAACACACGATAATCGGTATCTGCGACCAGACGCGGATGCTCTCAATTACCTCTTTGCCGTCAATATCCGGCAAGCCGAGATCAAGCAATATCAACTCCGGCTTGACAGAACCGGCCAGCCGCACCGCCTCGCTCCCCGTGTCGCACACCTCAGTTTTGAAGCCGACAGCCTCGAGCGTGATTTTTAGCATTTTGCGGATAGCAGGCTCGTCATCCACAATCAGTACCTTGTTGCGTTTTTCCTGCATAGCGTATCTCACGTTGCGTTCCCGATACTATACGTTTGACAGATATAAACAAGCCATAAGGTTTTCCGATAAATCAATCTTTATGGCGTTTTTTATTGTATAGTAGATGTTCCCCTCTTTCGTGCTAACATCCCGCAGGTTAAATATTACTGCATCTGGTATTACCCCAACCAAGGAGACAGAGTATGTCATTACGTTATGCAATTACCGCAGCGGCGATGCTGGCATCTGGCGGCCCTGCTGTGAGCGCGAACATCGAACAACAATCAATTCCTTTCCAGACCGGGGAATCGAGCTATGCCACGCCGCCTTTGCCCGGTACGCCGCAGCCAGCCGATATCCCGCAATATCGCCCCGCAGAACCGTCGTCGTTACCTTCTGCAACCGTTGGAACTTATCAGCCTGAGGCAGCCTATCAGGAAGCGCCGAAGCTGTATACCGCGCCGCCTCCGCAACCGATAGTCCAGCCTGCTCCTCAGAATGCGCATAACGTTCGTTATGTCAGCGGCGGGGTAGGTGCATCCGAGCGCGCCCGTCTGGAAGCAACTCAGGGAGACTATAACCTGAAAATCGAGATGGCCAAAACGCAGGGGTTTTATATTGCCAATGCCGGGGTGGTCATTCGTGACGCAAATGGCGCGGAAATACTGAAAGCGGTATCCGATGGGCCGTTGTTCATGGTACAGCTTGATCCGGGCACGTATACCGTTGAGGCCACGCATGAGAGCGAAACCAAATCCCAGAAAGTGACGGTCGGGAATGCGGGCCAGAAAAAAGTCATGATGTTATGGGTGGGTAAGCCGGAAAGTTAGGCTAGCAGTCTGCTGAATCAGGGGCGGGAAGCCAAAGACTCCCGCCCCCCATTATCCCTGATGCGATCAGGCGGCGGCTTTTGCCCATTCCTTTGCGCCTTCCTGCATCTCCTCAGGCGAGACTTCGCGCATATGCGTTGCCAGCGTCCAGCGGATGCCGAACGCATCTTCCAGCGCTCCCATACGGTCGCCCCAAAACATATCGCTCACCGGCATGAGTTCGCTCAGACCGGCTTTGGCAGCCTTCTTAAACGCTCCGTCCACATCGTCCAGATAGATATAAAAAGAAGAAACCGACGCGGGGCCGCATCCTTTTTCCGGTGCGGCGTCGCTCATGAACACGTTGGAGTTGCCGATTCTCAGGCAGGCATGCATGATCTTACCGGAACCGCTAGGGCAATCCATACGGTAAACCTCCTCTGCGCCGAACGCTTTTTTATAGAGGTCGATGGCTTTAGCCGCGCCTTCAACGATTAAAACAGGGGTAACACTATGAAAACTTTCGGGAATACTTTTAGACATAATCATCTCCTGATAAAAGTGGGAGGCGTAGTTTACTCTTTTCGCGTCAGAGCGCAATACGGAAACCGGGCTATGCAGTTGACTCAGGTTCTCACCGGACATTATATGTGAGATTTTTCCGGGGTCGGGTTCGACCTTCAGTCTGCCAATTAATATTGTTTTTTATAAATTTGTTATTGTGAATATTAATTACTATGGACAATCTGATTACCCACGATACTCCGCTCCCCCCTTGAGGGGGAGCAGACGAAGCGAACCCGGCTGTAGCGTGAGCGTAAGCGGGTGAAGCTGAGTCGTGGGGGGGGGGCAGATAAAAACATCCCCCCCACCGAATCGCC
>JAKFYP010000088.1 GCA_021730835.1 Alphaproteobacteria bacterium | reverse complement strand
CCCCAGCATCACCCCGTCAGCCCCCGATTGCGCCAGCGCGTCAGCGGCCTCCTGAGTCGTCGTAATGTCCCCGTTGACAATCACCGGCAGGGAAATCGCCTCCTTCACCCGGCGCACGAACCCCCAGTCGGCGTGGCCCTTATACATCTGGCAGCGGGTGCGCCCGTGCACGGTAATCATTTTAATCCCGCATTCCTCGGCGATTTTAGCGATTTTCGGGGCGTTGAGCGAGGTATGATCCCAGCCCATGCGCATTTTAAGCGTCACCGGGATACTGACCGCCTTTGCCGTTGCCTCAAGGATTTTCGCCGCCAAAGGCTCATCGCGCAAAAGCGCCGATCCGGCATAGCCGTTGACCACTTTTTTCACCGGACAGCCGAAATTGATGTCAATGATATCCGCGCCCATATCCTCGTTGAGCTTCGCCGCTTCGGCCATTACCTCCGGTTCGCAGCCCGCCAGTTGCACCGCCATTGGCCGCTCGGTTTTTTCAAACCGTGCCATGCGCAGCGAATTGGCGGTTTGCAGAATCATCGCCTTCGAGGCGATCATCTCCGAGACGACCATGCCGACGCCGAAGCGCTTGACCTGATGGCGAAACGCCAGATCGGAAACGCCGGTCATCGGCGCGAGGATCACCGGATCCTCAAGCGTCACCGGGCCAATCCGGATGGGGGCAAGGGGCAACATAGCGCAACTCCGGCTAGCGGGACATCGCCGCATCCGGCTGTAAAACCAGTACGGCATTGGCGATATTCACAGAACGGTTTTCAAATGCGGTGTCAACCATTTTCCGAATGCCGTCTACATCGCAACCCATACCATGTGCTTGACGTTGCTGATATATTTGTTGAGTGATCGCGCCTTTCATTTCGGAGGAGACTGCCTCAGGCTCATCCCCTGTCCGCGTTTCCAAACGCTTGTCCGCCTGGTCAATATAACGCTGAATTTCTTCATTCTCTTGCTGCGCCAATAGCAGCATAGCCCCGGCTATTTCCTGATGCTCCAGTGTTTGCATGGCTGCATATAAGCGAGACCGACTACTTTCTTGTATAGATAGCGCAATGGGAAAACCTCTTTTATCTTTATCTTCCGTTGTCGTACTCGTTACCATTTTATACCTCTTCTTCTTTTATTGTTACTGAGAATATGCTCTATATCTGTTCGCCATAACAACAGGCTTCGTTACCATTTATAGAGAATCGTGAACGAGAAAGCAAATATGGTAAAAAATATGCTGCCGGATACCGCCATCCTGATCGTCGCCGCCGGGGTTGGCGAGCGGCTGGGCGGCGGTATTCCGAAGCAATATCGCCCTCTGGGCAGGATACCCGTCATCCGCCGTACCATACAGGCCATGCTGGCTGCCAAAGCCGGGCCGTTATGGGTCGTCATCCACCCCGATCACCGGGCGCTTTATGAGCAGGCGGGCGGCGATCTGCCGGTTGCGGGCGTGATCGAAGGCGGAGCGACACGGCAGGAATCGGTGCGAAACGGGCTGAGAGCGCTGGCCGGTAATCCGCCGCGCCATATCCTGATCCACGATGCCGCCCGCCCGTTTATCTCCGCCGCATTGGTTGCCCGGCTGCTGGGGGAGTTAGCACAGGGAGCAGCGGGGATAATTCCGGCCCTGCCGGTGACGGAAACCCTCAAGCGGGTTGAGCGAAATCAGGTGAATACCACTATCCCGCGTGAAACTACCGTCGCGGCCCAGACGCCGCAGGCATTCGACTACGCGCTTTTATCGGCGGCGCATACGGCATATGCCGGGCAAGGGCTGAGCGACGACGCGGCGCTGATGGAAAATGCCGGTCACACGGTGCGCTGGATTGCAGGTGAACGAGAGAATATCAAGCTGACCACGGCGGAGGATTGGGCGATGGCGGAGAAAATAGCGGCTGGCGGCGAGGTGCGCACCGGCTTTGGCTATGACGTGCACCGGCTGATTCCCTCATCTGGCGGGATGATTCGTCTGGGCGGAGTGGATATTCCCCATACCCACCGGCTTGAGGGCCATTCCGATGCTGACGTGCTCCTGCATGCGCTGGTGGATGCCATGCTGGGGGCGCTGGGGGAAGGAGATATAGGCCAGCATTTTCCACCCTCCGAGGCACGCTGGAAGGGAGTTGATTCCGCGGTATTCGTTGCAGAAGCGTGCCGGTTGATGGCAATAAAACAGGCGCAATTGCTGCATGCCGACCTGACGATTATCTGCGAAGCGCCAAAAATCGGCCCGCACCGCGAAGCGATGCGCGCCCGGGTGGCACATTTGCTGGGTGCGGAGGAAAACCGGATCAATATCAAGGCAACGACGACCGAGGGATTAGGATTCGCAGGCCGCCGGGAAGGCATCGCCGCACAGGCCGTAGTGACGTTGCGTGCTTATTATAGCTGATTGAGTGTGTGCTTACGCACAAACTACACGCCGCATAGGCGGTGCGCCTGCAATTGCGAGTGATAGCCGATTTGACTGATGTACAGTCACACAAGTAAATCGGCTATCGCTTAATCTTCGTCAGCGTACTGCTTTTCCATACGCTCATGACGTTCCTGCGCTTCGAGCGTCAGGGAGGCGATGGGGCGGGCTTCCAGCCGTTTGATGCCAATCGGATCGCCGGTTTCCTCGCAATAGCCGTATTCGCCGGTTTCAATTCTTTTGAGTGCCTGATCTATCTTGGAAATCAACTTCAGATAGCGATTTCGGGTGCGCAACTCTACCCCCGCTTCCGTCTCCAGCGATGCACGATCAGCTATATCCGGCTCGTGCCAGTTTTCTTCCTTGAGATGGTCAATAGTCTCCCGCGACTCGGCGATCAGCTCCTGACGCCACGAAAGCAGCTTCTGGCGGAAATATTCCAGTTGCTTCTCATTCATGTACTCTTCTTTTTCAGTCGGTTTGTAACCTTTTGGAAGGGTAGCGGCCATGAATAATCTCCGGTTTATAATGCCTCTAAGGAGCCACGCTTTTAAAGGAATCAACCCGAAATGGCAAATGTTTTTACGCGATACCCACCATTTCAAATGCGTGTTGCACCATTTTTGAACAGTCGGGCTTGCAATCCGCCTTAGCTTTGAAAAATATTACGCTTTCCGGCTAACAAAGTGTCGCGCCTTCATTAAACCGTAACAGTCCGGTGTTATTCTGGACGGTGGATACGTGTATGAATGAAACGGCCAGTATAATGCCTGTGGTTCCTGACAAGGATTACGGGCCGGATTACCTTGTCGCTGTCGCAGCGAACGGGGCGGCGTCCGCTGTTGCCGAACCGCAAAAAGCGACACCGGTTGCCAACTGGAACGCAAAACCTGCTGCGCCGCCCGGAAACCCTCCCCCGGCTCCATCGGGTAATGGGTCAGCGAAAAATCTTGATCAGTGGATCGACAATATTGAGCAATGGGTTAACAAGGCCGATGACGCGACAGCCAGAAAGAGTTCGGATGGCATCACCCAGACCGGGAAAACGGTAGAGCAATGGATGCAGGAACGTAAGTTCCACCCCTACCTTCCCGCCAAGCACAGCGGTAAAAGCAATACGTTCATGAGCCGGGTCGGCCTCAATTTTGAGACTTCGACGTTCTTCTTCTCCTACTACCCGGTTATGCGCATGCTGGGCGCGTGGCGTGAGATTTTTGATCTCGCCGGGCAATGGACGGAAAAGCGCTATAACCAGTTCATCGCAAAAGCTCGCGGCTTTGCCGGTGAACTGGAGCACGATTCCAGCCTTCGCCATTACCCGAAAATGTCCGCTCCGGCAGAGAAAGCGTTTTCCCTGCTCGGGGCCGATATTCAGGATTATGAGGAGAAATTCGAGACGGCGCTCAAAGCCGAGCCGGACAAACGCCACGCAGCATTTACCAGTGTCGTGGACAATCTGGCCGCCACCCCCCCTTCGGCAAACCGGGCAAGCTGGCTGGCCAGCATACTGGAGAGCACCATTTTTACCGGGCTGGCGCTCTTTCACGCGGTCAAGGGATACCGGCATCTGATGCAAAGCACCTCTCTGGCCGTCGGAGCCGAACTCGGGAAGTTACCAAAAGACGTGACCTTTAGCGATGTCCTGCACAGCAACAACCCGCTGATCACCACCATGACCGATCGTTTTATCTGGCAGCAGATGGCCCGCCACGGCGCAGGTCTCGCGCCACTGATTAACAACAAGATAGGCTTTATCGCCAACGCGCTGCTGATCGGCGCGGAGCGTACCGTGTTTTACGGCGCGGTAGGATCGGACGTGCTCTGGAAAGCCGTCAACGACGTGCAGCTTAACAATCTCGGCCCGGAAGCTAAAACCGATCTGGTCGGCAGGCTGATGCGCACGTTGCAGGCGGAGCGCCTCGACCATCGCCGGGAGTTGATTACGCATGACGAAATGCAGGGCTTGAAGCCCGTATTATCACTGATCGCCGGAGATATTATTGACCGTAAATTCGGCTATGAGGGAGCGCTGTACATCATGGGTTCTGGGATACTTATCCCCGGCGCACCACAGCAATCCCTGAGGAATTACCTTGAGGTACGCGAAAAAGGAGTACGCGGCATTGCGCTTGATGCCCGGCAACTCCGCCTGATGATGGATGTTCCCGGATCGCAAATCTGGGATATGGATATGAATACGCACCGGCGCGGCACGGGCTATGTCGCCGAATCCGCCCGCGAGAATGAATTGTTGCGCAACCGTCAGCTTCGCCTGGAACGCGGCCCGGCCCACGCTACGCCGGGGCCGGAAGTGGATTCCCCCAACCGGCGCGAAAGCGGCGTGCTGATCTATTGATGGGTTGCAATCCGTCCCGTTTTTGCCTAGTTTCCGGGTTCCCTAACAGTTTGCGGAAAACCGTTTTGGCGAGGAGATTTTCAGGCGTTTTGCCCGAAGAACCGGAGTGTACGTGAAGGTACATGAGGATTCGAGGACAAAAACAACGACAAAATCACCCGTCAGAATAGTTTTTCCGCAGACTGCTAAACAATACTGTATCTTATGACCGTCCTTCCTATCGTGATCGCGCCTGATCCGAGGCTGTTGCAGAAATCGGCTCCCGTCGCCGCCGTGGATGACGATCTGCGCCGCCTGATGGACGATATGCTCGAGACCATGTACGCCTCCAACGGTATCGGGCTGGCCGCCGTGCAGGTCGGGGTGCACAAGCGTGTGCTGGTCATGGATATTGCTCGCGGATCGGATCGCTATGAGGGCCGCGACGAAAGTAAATCCCAGCCGCTTTTCCTCGTCAACCCGCAGATCGTCGGAGAGTCGGAAGAACAAAACATCTATGAGGAAGGATGCCTTTCATTCCCCGGCAATTTCGGCGAGGTCGAGCGCCCAAAACAGGTGAAAGTCCGTTACCTCGATTACCACGGCAAGGAGCAGTTACTCGAAGCCGACGGATTGCTGGCCACTTGTGTACAGCATGAGATGGATCACCTCGACGGCAAGGTGTTTGTCGATCATCTGTCGCTGGTGCGGCGCGATATGATTCTGCGCAAGATGAAAAAAGCCAAGAAACAGATGCAGGCCGAAGGGTAGAGGGTATAGGCAATTTACTCAATGACTCTCGAAGTCTTTTTTTAATCTCTCTTGGGTGTAATTCCCCGCCGCTTGCGGCACATCAGGGAAATACCCTTCCTTAATACCCCGCCCCTTGGGGCGGGGATAGTTTATTCCCTGAAACTTTCTTGCCCACATCATAGCCTTTTTCCTCGGCTGTGTCGGAGTTTTTGACACTCTGGGCATCGATAATAATGAAAGAGGTTTTCTCCTTGCGGCCATCGGCTATAAGAATTTTTGCGACCAATTTTTTTAGAACGCGCTCAAGCGTGCTTTCCGAATCGGCCTCTCTTTTCTCGCTCCAGACACTGAAATAAGAGTAGCAAAGCTGCCATTTCAGGTGGTCTCCGGGCAGCATTCGCCACTGAATTCCCCCCTTCAGGCAATAGAGTACACCGCAGAAAACATCATATAAATCAACATTTCGTAGAGATGTTCGTTTGCGAGCTGATTCTAAATCTTTCCGGATTATCTCAAATTGTTCGCGGCTAATATCGCTCGGATAAATGCCCATCGTTGTTCCCCTTGACTTGTTGTTAATTAGCGGAACACTACCGCATCTCAAAAAGACTTTAAACCGGTTCTGATCTGCCCCATACGCTGCTTTTTACCTGTCATTGTCCGATTGCAAAGTTCTGGTTTCTAGTTGCTAGTCACTGGTTGAAGATTTTTTTTCGGCTAATGACCAGTAACCAGTGACTATCTTTTCCAAAATTTTACCTGATTACCCACAATTCACCACTCCCCCCCTTGAAGCATCCGCCTGCGGGATGCTTCATTATTGGCTTGCATAGCACCCCGCAGGCGGATGCTCCGAGGGGGGGAGTGGTAACCGACTGCTTTTATTCGCAAAGCGACAAATAGAGGCAAGCGGTGAATTGTGGGTAATCAGGAAATTTTATCTAACGCCGCTGATGGGCTTTTCTGCCGGTGCGGGGGCGGTTATGGCGCTTGCGCTCGCCCTCGCCCGGTAAGGCGCGCCACCGGCAGTTTCCCTCCAGCGAGCGTGCCACCATCTCGCGCAAATACTCCGGCTCAAACCCGGCATACCATGCTACCGTGAAGAAATCACGGCTGTTACCGCGCAGCCAGATCAGGGCGTCATGCTTGTCCTGCTGCGCTTCCTGCTTGGCGCTACCGCAGGAAGCATCCATCAGCGCCTGCACGATCACCGCCCGCCACAGCGCCCGTTCGCTCTCAACCGGACTGACACCGCCCTTTTCCTGCTCGGGTAGCGCTCCTCCGCCGCCTGATCTGCCCGGTAATGCCGGGGCAAGACCACGTGTTTTGGTTGAGGGGGATGGAGCCATGATCGCATCAGTCATAAAATACCTATATATCAAAGAAATTCAGTTTGTTAACCGACATCCTGCATCGTTGCACGGGCAATTTCGTACCGGAAGTGAGAAAAAACATTTTCTTACACTGGCATGAAAAGCCATTCCGGTCAGCATCTCTGCCTGCGCGAGCGTTACATCCTGTAACGCCATTTTAAGTTGCTATCCTTACACCAAAAAAGAGCACCCCTTCCGGGACACTCTGGCCTGACCTATTCTCATGGTAACCAGAGCTATATAATTGTTGTTATAAAACGGCTGCTATTATCTGCTTTTTAAAGTGTTTCCTAATGATACATGCAACTTTTACGTGGGCTAGGGTACATTCGATCAATTAACATTAAGTTAATTTCTGTTTTAAAATTAACTTTCCGAAAAAAAATATCATGAACCATTCACCCGACAACCTCCGCGAGAGAATCATGCAGCAAACGCTGGATGGTATTGAATCCTGCCGGCGTCTGAGCCGGGAGTTGTTGTATTATCTGGATAACCCGGATCCTGAATCAGCGGCGCTGGATTGGAAAATCTTGTGGGGAAGCCGTGAAAACCCGTTTTCCGCCTATATTAAACTGGCGCAACTTGAGATGAAGTGGCATGCGCAACTTCGTTCGCTGCTGCGGGAGCAGCAAGAGAATGCTCCCGATACCGACCTCTCGGAGGAGTTATCCGAAACGGACTGGCGGATGGTGCGGGAACTGGTGAGGGCGCATGATGATCTAACCCTTGCAGAAAACGATTACTCTACTACGCTCCCTGTGCAAACAAGTGAAGAACCCTGTGTCACTATGGAACCGGATATTCCCGCTATCGTCGCAAGAGTGAATACGATCTCGCTGTCAGGTGTGGGATATGCCCATGCAGAAAACATCACATTTAATCCGCAGACCGGTGATATAACCTGCCCGCTGGATGGCTTAGCAAGCCTTGGCGATACCTTCCGGGGGCGCGTCGTGGGAGATCAGCTTATCGGGGATATTGTCAATGAGGAAAATGAGGAAACGTGCCATATCACCCTGTCCCTGACAAAAGCGCGAGATAATGTGGATACTCATGGCAGTGGCATGCTGCCCTGCGGAACGTTTGAGATCAAAGAAGGCCTGAGATTGCCGACAGACCAGCCGGGTGCACCGGCGGCCCGCTCGGGAATATGCGCGCTTGGCCTGAAGCGACTGCCGGAAGCAGCGCGAGCCACATCGCCGCCCGTGCCGGGCCGTTAAGCGCCCGCCGCCTCACATAAAAACTTGCTTTCAGCGCCTGCGGCTTTATCTTGGCCCCGGATAAACCTTGAGGGGAAAGCCATGAACGATCCGCAAAACACCATTGCCTTCATGGGCGTCGAGGGCGCTAACGCCGACCTCGCCTGCCGCCAGAAGGAGCCTTATATGCACACGCTGCCGGTCGCCAGCTTCGAGGATGTGTTCGAGGCGGTGGATTCCGGCAGGGCGCGGCTCGGCATGATCCCGATTGAGAACTCACAGGCCGGGCGCGTTGCGGAAATTCACAATATCCTGCCGCATACGAATCTGCATATCGTGGCGGAGCATATCCAGAAGGTTGAGCATCATCTGCTCGGGCCGAAGGGCGCGAAAACGGGCGATGTCAAAGAGGTCTATTCACACCCGCAAGCCCTGATGCAATGCCGTAAATATCTGCGTGAGCACCATTTTAACAGCAATATCTGGTCGAATACGGCCACCGCCGCCAAAAACGTCGCCGAATGGAAAGACAACACCAAAGCGGCGATTGCCTCGGGGCTGGCGGCGGAACTCTATGGGCTGGAAATCCTCGAGCGCAACATTGAGGATGCCGACGATAACATCACCCTCTTCGTGCTGCTCGCCAAAGAGCCGGTTGATCCCGATCCGTCCGAAGGCCGTACGCTGACCTCGCTGCTCTTTGAGTTGCGCAACGTACCCGCCGCGTTATACAAGGCGCTGGGCGGGTTTGCCACTAACGGTATTGATATGATCAAGCTGGAGAGTTACATCAAGGGCGGCGGCTCCACGGAAGCCCAGTTTTTTATGACGTTTGAGGGCAACCCGGCGGAGCAACACGTCAAGCGAGCCATTGAGGAACTCGGGTTTTTCAGCCGCCGGGTCAAAGTGCTCGGGGTTTACCTCGCCGATGAAAAACGCCGGGGGTAAATCATGGCAAGACCATTGCATCACCCGAAAATTCCATTGTTTTGGTCATGCTATCGTTTGTAAGCACTCTTAATAATAGCCCTCCCCTTGGGGGAGGGCGGTTGAGAGCGAGTCCGTATGGACGAAGCCCGAAACGGGAGGGGTTCATAAAAAGCACCCCCACGACTCGAACTTCGTTTTTCAAACTCGCTCTCGTCCGCTCCCCCCTCAAGGGGGAGCTATCATGTGCTTGCAAACGATAGCATGACCAAAGATAAAGAGCGCCGCGACAAATGACCATCTACCTCTCGGAACGCCTTGCGGGACGGCATAACAACCTCAACCTTATGCGGTTGTTCGCCGCCTTTCTCGTGCTGTTCGGCCATAGCTACACGCTGGTCATCGCCACGGTAAAAGCGCCGCACCGCATGGATCCCATCAGCGAGCCACTGCGTTTTTACATGCCGTTTCAAAGCGGATTTCCCGGCATCGGCGTGAGCTTATTCTTCTTTATCAGCGGCCTTCTCGTTGCCCGCTCCTTTCTCAACCGCCCACGCGCCGGATCGTTCCTGCTGGCGCGCATACTCCGGCTTTATCCGGCGCTGATTTTCAACCTGCTCTTTACCATCTTCGTCATCGGCTGGATATGCACTACTCTGCCAACAGCGGAATACTTCGGGACTAAAGACACATGGCGGTATTTTAATTTCAATTTCTCGCTGCTGCGCTCCATCCGCTATACCCTGCCCGGCACGTTCGACGATTTCATCCATTATGTGGTCAACGGCTCGCTGTGGACGCTACCCTACGAATTGCGCCTCTATGGCTGGGTGCTGGCGCTCGGCCTGCTCGGCATCCTGAGAAAACGCGCCGTCTGGCTGGCGCTGTTTGCCGGGCTGCTGATCTGGAGCCAGTTTTATCTCCCTCCCCTGCCGGTCGTCGGCACGGAATGCCCGGAACGCCTGTGGATCATGTTTTTCCTCGGCATTACCGCCTGCCTCTATGCCGATAAAATCCCGCTACATCCCGTATTGCTGCTCGGGTTTATCGCCAGCGCCGCGCTGGCGTGGCATCTGTGGCAACCGGCCTATAACGCGCTGGCGACGCTCACCTTCTGCTATGCGGTGCTGATGCTGGCTTACCGGCGCTATTGGCGGCGTCTGGATATTGGCCGCATCGGCGATTTCTCCTATGGGGTATATCTTTACGCATTCCCGGTGCAGCAGGCCTTGCTTTATGTCACTAACCGCAGCCTGACGCCGCTGGAGCTGTTCGCCGCATCCTCAGCGCTTACCCTGACGCTCGCCGCGCTGTCGTGGTTTGCCGTCGAGCGGCCCGCGCTGGCGCTCAAGTCGTATTTCGGCAACAAGGATGCACGGCTAAAGACCCTGCCTGCGCGGCAAATCGCCGGATAATGGTTTTCTTTCCGCTGGTGGCTTGCTATAGTCACTTCAAATAAGAACCTGATTACCCACTATTCACCGCTTGCCTCTTATCTGTATGTATGTCAGTAAAAGCAGTCGGTTACCACTCCCCCCTTGGAGCACCCGCCTGCGGGGTGCTCCTCTTGTGTAATGTACAGCACCCC
>JAKFYP010000061.1 GCA_021730835.1 Alphaproteobacteria bacterium | reverse complement strand
TTTTATATCAATCCGCTTGCGGCTACTTTGCAACAGTTTTCATGCGTAGGCCCTGCAGACTACAAAGCAACTTGTTCCAGATGCCAGACGTTCTATAACGACAAGTATGCCCAGCTTTGTCCATTTACGCGTCCACACGGCCTATTCCCTGCTTGAGGGAGCGGTGCGCATCAAGGAGCTGGCGGCGCGCTGCGTTGAATGGAAAATGCCAGCCGTCGCCATCACCGACCGCGATAACCTGTTTGGGTCTATGGAGTTTTCACTGGCCTGCGCCGCTTCTGGCATCCAGCCGATTATCGGTTGTCAGGTGTCGCTGGCTCCCGAGGGCCGTGATCTCAGCGCCCATAAGCGCCGCGACGAAGCCGACCAGCTATTGCTCTATGCCAGCGATGAGCAGGGTTACGCCAACCTGATGCGCCTGCTCAGCCTGACTTACCTGCAACCGGCGGGCGGTCATGCGCCGCTGCTCTCCTATGCCACGCTGGCGGCACATAGCCCGGGGCTGATTGCCCTGACCGGCGGGCCATATGGAGCGGTGGGGCGTGCGCTTTATACCGGCCACTCTGATGCCGCCGCCGCGCAACTGGCTAAACTGGGGGAAATATTCCCCGGGCGACTTTACGTCGAACTGATGCGCCACGGGATGGAGCCGGAGAAGAAAATCGAGCCGGGGCTGATCGAACTGGCGTTTTCTCACGACCTGCCGCTGGTGGCGACCAACGATGTGTATTTTGACGGCGGGCGGGAAATGTTCGAGGCGCATGACGCCCTGCTGTGCATCTCCGAGGGGCGCTATGTCTCGGAGGAGAATCGCCGCCGCCTGACGCCCGAGCATCGCCTCAAGACGCCGGGGGAGATGCGCCTGCTGTTTGCCGATATTCCCGAGGCGGTGGAAAATACGCTGGTGATTGCCGAGCGCTGCGCGGTGATGTCGCCCTCGCGCAAGCCGATTTTGCCTAACTTCAGTGCCACACAGAAACGGCCCCCTCACCCCATCCTCTCCCCCGGTGGGGGAGAGGGAGATTGGCCCCGTGAACAAAGCGAGCGGTCAGGCCAATCGGGTGAGGGGATAAACGAATCAGAAGCCGAAACCCTCCGTATTAAGGCTGCCGAAGGATTAGAGGCCCGTCTTGAGGCGTATGTCTTTACCCCCGGCATGAGCGCGGAGGAAAAAGAGGCGCGGGCGAAGCCCTACCGTGAGCGACTGGAATATGAACTGAGCGTCATCAACCAGATGGATTATCCCGGCTATTTCCTCATCGTATCGGATTTTATCGTCTGGGCGAAAGAGCACGGTATCCCGGTCGGGCCGGGGAGAGGATCCGGCTCGGCGTCGGTGGTGGCATGGTCGTTGTCCATCACCGATCTCGACCCGCTGGAATACGGGCTGGTATTCGAGCGCTTCCTGAACCCTGAGCGTATTTCGATGCCGGATTTCGATATTGATTTTTGTCAGGAGCGCCGCGACGAGGTAATCCGTTATGTGCAGGAAAAATACGGCTATGATCGCGTTGCCCAGATCATCACCTTCGGGTCGTTGCAGGCGCGGGCGGTGCTGCGCGATGTCGGTCGGGTGCTGCAAATGCCTTACGGGCAGGTTGATAAAATCTGCAAGCTGGTTCCCAACAACCCGGCTAATCCGGTGACGCTCAAACAGGCGATTGATATGGAAGCGGCCATTCGCCGCCAGATGGAAGACGATGAAACCGTTGCTAAACTGGTGGAATTATCGCTCCGGCTGGAGGGGTTGTATCGCCATGCCTCGACCCATGCCGCCGGAGTGGTAATTGCCGACCGACCACTCGACGAGCTGGTGGCGACTTACCGCGATGCGCGCTCGGATATGCCGGTGGTGCAATACTCGATGAAATACGCCGAGATGGCCGGGCTGGTGAAGTTCGATTTTCTGGGCCTTAAAACCCTGACCGTGCTTAACAAGGCAGTGGAGATGGTCGGCAAAAGACCTCCTTCCCCTCAGGGAGAGGGTTGGGATGGAGGCTGTCATGCAGATAGCGGCCATGCCTCCCTCCCATCCTCCCCCCTAAAGGGGGAAGGGCTGGATCTCGCGCATCTGTCGCTTGACGATAAAAAAACCTATCAACTCCTTAGCGAAGGCCGGACGGTCGGTGTTTTCCAGTTTGAATCGGCGGGCATGCGCGATGCGCTGAAGAAACTGCAACCCGATTGCCTCAACGACCTTGTGGCGCTGGGGGCGCTCTATCGCCCCGGCCCGATGGACAATATCCCGCGCTATATCGCCTGCAAGCACGGGCGCGAGAAACCTGATTACCTGCATCCGCTGCTGGAGTCGGTGCTGAGAGAGACTCACGGCGTCATTATCTATCAGGAGCAAGTGCAGAAAATAGCGCAGGTGCTCTCCGGCTATACGCTGGGCAGCGCCGATATTCTTCGTCGGGCGATGGGGAAAAAGATCAAGGCGGAAATGGACGCCCAGCGTGAGCAGTTTGTTTCCGGCGCGGAGAAAAACGGGGTTAGCAGGGAGCGCGCCAATTATATTTTCGACCTCGTGGCCAAGTTCGCAGGCTACGGCTTTAACAAGGCGCATGCGGCGGCTTACGCGCTGATCGGCTATCAGACGGCGTACATGAAGGCCCATTATCCGGTGGAGTTCATCGCCGCCTCGATGAATTACGATTCGCATAACACCGACAAGCTGGCGATTTTCCGCGAGGACGCCGCCGCAATGGGCATTGCGATACTCCCGCCCGATATTAACAGGAGCGGCGCGGAGTTTGAGGTCGAGAAAGTTGCGAGTGACGAGTTGCGAGTGACGAGCAAGGAATTACCGGCAACTGACAACTCGCAACTCGCAACACTTAAAATCCGCTACGCCCTCGGCGCACTAAAAAATGTCGGCGCGGAAGCGATGCGGCAGGTCGTCGCCGAGCGTGAAAAAAACGGCCCGTTTGCCGATATGTTCGACCTGATGAAACGGCTGGATGCGCAAGTGGTCAACCGCCGCCAGTTTGAGTATCTCATCAAGGCCGGGGCGTTCGATTCGCTGCATCCCAACCGCAAGCAGCTTTTTGAATCTATTGACGTGCTGGTCGGCTATAACCAGTCGCTATGGCGGGAGCGCGAGAGTAATCAGATCAGCCTGTTCGGTGGGTCGGGACAGG
The DNA here is from genome assembly GCA_021730835.1 of Alphaproteobacteria bacterium. Classification (GTDB taxonomy): domain Bacteria; phylum Pseudomonadota; class Alphaproteobacteria; order Rickettsiales; family UBA998; genus JAKFYP01. The sequence goes on along the minus strand of JAKFYP010000061.1, from coordinate 7,562 downwards.
CGGCCATGCCCACCCCGGCACTGGCTGAGACCGCCGATTTCAGGCCACTGGAGCGATTGGAATGCGAGCGCGAGGCGGTAGGGTTTTATCTCTCCTCGCACCCGCTGGAGGGTTACGCCGGATTGCTCAGGCGCCTGCGGGTGCGCCCGCATGCCGACCTGCAGGAGCGGCTTACCGGTGAGGTGAGCAAGGTGCAACTAGCAGGCATCGTCACCGGGATCAAAACGAAAGTCTCCCAGCGCGGGCGGTTTGCGTTCGTGCAGCTTTCCGATAGCAGCGGCGGATTCGAGGTCGCCGTCTTCGATGAAACCTTGCTTAACGCCTCGCGTGACCTGCTGGAGAACGGTAATATTCTCCTGATTTCCGCCGACGCTAAAATGGATGAAAACGGCCCGCGCATCATCGCAACCGGGATTCAGTCCCTGCAGGAGAAGGCGCAATCTTCCGCCTGCGGGCCAATTCATATCCGGCTGGAGCATATTCGTTCCCTGAATGCCATCCGCGAGCGCATCGGGCAACCGGCGGCTAAGGGCGGCATAGTGACAATGGGCGTGCCCTGCGGCCATGAACTGGCTGAAATCCGACTGCCCGGAAAATATGCGATTTCGCCTGAGTCGCTGCTGGAGCTACAGTCCTTTGATGGTGTAGCTCTGGTCGAGGAGCGGCTATAGCAGTCTGCGGAAAAACTATGGAAAAACTATTTTGACAGGTGATTTTGTCGTTGTTTTTACCGTTCCGGTGCAAACCAGCGTTTCCACAGGCAGATACTGACGGGAACCGAAACATTGAGCCAAAAAGCGGTGAACATCAGCGTGTAAAACACCTCGGATGAGATGATCTTGCTTTGCAGGTAGGCAATATCCATGACGATGAAAGCCAACTCCGCCCTTCCCAGCATCCCCAGCCCGATAAGCAGGCTGTCAGCCCATTTGAACCCGCCGGTATAGCGCGCCGCCAGCGCCGATGAGGCAATCTGCACGATCAGAAGTGCGGCGGTCAGGATAGCGGTATGCGGAAGAATGGCAAGGATGGTTTCCCAGTCAAAGACCAGCTTTGTGCCCAGATTGACAAAGAACACCGGCCCAATCCATGAGAACGCCGCATTATCGACGATCTGGCGGGTGCGGGCATAATAATTCACCTCGGGAAAGCGGTGGAAATGGAAATATTCCTCGCGCAGAATCAGCCCGGCCATATAGGCTCCTACCGCCGGATGAAAACCGAAATAATGTGCCAGCAACCCGGTGACCAATGCGATGAGGAGGACGGCCAGCGTCGTATGCTCCCCCTCCCCGAAGGCGAGGAATCGGGTGATGCCCCGCCCGCCGGTATTTTTTTTCCATAGCGGCAGATGCGGGAAAATATAAGCCCCGAACAGGATAATCATCAGGAAGAAAATCACGGCCTTGCCGAGTGTCACGGCGATCAGGTGCAGGCTGATTTCATCCTGCCCCCCGGCAATGGGGATCAGGATGGCGACCAGCGCCAGTGAGGCGATATCCTCCATCACCGCCGAGGTGATGATACCCTTGGCGGCGGGGCTGGTTTGCAACCCCTCGCTTTTGAGGGACACCATCGCCAGTGAAACGGCGGTTGAAGTCATGGCCAGCGCGCACATCAGCGACGTGCCGAGATGATGCCAGAAATAATCCGCCAGCGCGTAGGTCACGGCGAAAGGGGCGACGCCGCCGAAAAAGGCGATGCCCCAGCTACGTTTCATGCTTTTGAGAAAGTGGCCGGGGTTTTCCTCAAAGCCCAGCGCGAACATGATGATGATAATGCCGATTTCCGCCAGACTGCGGATAAACGGATCCGGCTCATGCGGCAGGAGGCCGAGATTGCTCATCGCCACGCCGATGGCAAGGAAATAAAGCACCGGTGTCAGACGCGTGCGGTCGGCGAAGATCATGGCAAGGTAAACGCCACACCAGATAAGCGCCAGATGCAAGAGCGATTCCATACATCATATAATGTTCCAAATTTATTTTTTCTCAAATAAAAAATCTAAACTTCAATCTTGTAGGGGAGTAAATCCTCAAGGGGAGTGAGCAGTGAAACGTGGGTAATCAGAAAGACTTTAACTGGTTGCCCGGTTCCACCAGCCTTTGCGGGGCTGGCCATCTGAGGCTTCCGGCTCGGTATGGACGACAACCACGGGTTTTTCCGAAGCGGCGGGGTTGCGCGGCGGGCGGCGGCGCACCGGTGCTTTGGCTTCCACCGATTCCTCTTTCGCTGGCCCGGCGATGGCTTTCTGGGCTGGCCTGAGCGGCCTGTCGGCTTTCTCCCCGGAAGGCGTGGCCTTAACCGGCTTGTCGGCTTTAGCGTCATTCGCGTCTTTTTTTACTGCCGATTCGGTATTGCTACGGCGCGGGCGTCCACGCGGCTTTGCCGGAGCTTTCGCTTCTGCTTCGCCGTCATCAGAGGTTGCATCGGCGGGTTTCGCCGCTCTGCCGGATGGCCTCTCCTCTGGCGTGTCCTCTTCGTCCATCGCGTCACCGGCATTCTGCCGGTCGCGTGCCTCGTAGGGCCGGTCATCCCGCCTGCCGCCGCGCCGCCTGCGGCTACGGTTGCGGCGTCGGGCGCTATCGGGCCTCTCGCCGGAGGATGCTTCTTCGTCCGCATTGGTATCCGCATCCTCATCTGTATCCACATCCTCATCATCCACTGACGGGGCAGGCTTCGCCTGTTTTACCTCGTCCGGCTCGCGACGTTCCTTCTGGCCCTGCGGCTGATCTTTCCCGCCCCGGATTTTCTCAATCGCATAGGAGGATGTCACCAGCGTATTATCTACCAAAATGACGATTTTCACGCCAAAACGGGCTTCAATGCCGTTTAAGTAACTCCGTGCCGAGTTGAGCATGAAAACTGCCAGATCGGGATTCATTTTCACCCGTAATTCGCGCAGGTTTCCGGCGCTGGCATCCTGTTCGAGCAGGCGCACGATTTCGATTGACAGCGAGTCAAGCGAGCGGATCGAGCCGGAACCGTGGCAATGCGGGCAGGAAACGGTGCTGCTTTCGCCGATGCTCGGGCGCATGCGCTGGCGCGATAACTCCAGCAGACCGAACGGGCTGATATGCCCGACCTGAATCTTGGCGCGGTCGGAACGCAGCGCCTCTTTGAAAGCGCGCTCAACGTTGCGGCGGTTCTTGCCGTAATACATATCAATGAAGTCAATGACGATCAGGCCGCCGAGGTCGCGCAGGCGCAACTGGCGGGCGACTTCCGCCGCCGCTTCGAGATTGGTCTTGAGCGCGGTTTCCTCAACGTTGCGCTCGGTGGTTGAGCGGCCCGAGTTGACGTCAATGGAAATCAGCGCCTCGGTCGGATTGATGACCAGATACCCACCGGATTTCAGGCGCACCGTCGGCTTATACATCGCCTGCAACTGCGATTCGACGCCGAATTCACCGAAAATCGGCGCATCGCCTTTATATTGCTTGACCCGCGCCGCGTGTGACGGCATGGCCATTTTCATCATTTCCTTTATCGAGCGGTAAGCATCATCGCCCTGCACGACCACCGACTCAATATCAGCCTGATAATAATCGCGGATAGCCCGCTTGAGGATATTGTTTTCCTCGTAGATCAGCGCCGGGGCGGTGGATTCCAGCGCCAACTCACGGATCGAGTTCCAGAGCTTGATCAGGTATTCATAATCGCGTTTGATTTCCGTCTTGGTGCGGTCAATCCCCGCCGTGCGGATAATGGCGCTCATACCCCGCGCTTCCTTCAACTCGGCAGCGATTTTGCGCAGGCGCTTACGGTCATCGAAGCGGGCGATCTTGCGCGAAATGCCGCCTTCCTTGGAGGCGTTTGGCATCAGGACGCAATAACGGCCCGCCAGTGAAATATAAGTCGTCAGCGATGCGCCTTTCGTGCCGCGCTCATCCTTGATGACCTGCACCAGCAGTATCTGGTTGCGCTTGATGACTTCCTGAATTTTATAGCGCCGCGAAAACGCCAGATGCGCCGTGCGCCGAGCCTGCTCCAACTCGTCATCCTCGCTCGCGGTATCCAGCGCCTCGGGCTGCTCGCCCATTTCCGCTTCGCCGCCAGACTCCCCGGATATTTCACCCGTTACCGATTCCGATGCGGCCCGCTCCTCGCGCTCGCGGGGATTCATCGTGCGGCGGCGTCCCCGGCGGCGGCTACGATTGCGGTTGCCGGGCGTCCCGTCTTCCCCGTCTTCCTCTTCTTCGTCGTCGTCACCGCGCTCCTGTTGTGCCTCTCCGCCAGCTTCCATCCGGGCAGCTTCCTCAGCCTCCTCGCGGATACGGCGCTCCTCGCGCTGGCGCGCCTCCTGCTCGAGGCGCTTTTCTTCTTCCTCCATGATCCGTTTACGGTCGGCAATCGGAATCTGGTAATAATCCGGGTGAATCTCCGAGAACGGCAGGAATCCCTGCTTGTCGCCGCCATACTCGACGAAAGCCGCCTGTAGCGACGGCTCAACCCGCGTCACTTTGGCAAGATAGATATTCCCTTTAAGCTGCGACTTGGCTGCGGTGATGAAATCGAATTCCTCAACCAGCGAACGGTCGGTAATAACGACGCGTGTTTCTCCGGGATGCAATGCATCCACCAGCATTTTTCTGGCCATATATACTCCTCTGCGGTGCGACCTGCACTGCGCCGGAGGCCATGCTTACGGATGAACGGCGAACAATGAGCAGTCACGCGCCCGCAGCAACGGGGGCAAGTTGCCCGCCCTTGCCCGAGCCGGTTGATATCCGCCTGTGTGTACTGGCATGATTGCCCGTCCGCTTATAAAATGTTCATCCGGTGAGCAGGCCCGGCTTTTCAGCGCACGGGCGTCACCCTCTATTAATATTTCAAAACTTCCCATCCGGAGTATTCTCCACACCGGCGGGCAAAAATCCGTATCCTGAACCGCATCCTGCGCCTGCCTCTTGATGGCACTGATTCCGGCGCGTATGCTCCCGATTCGTTGCGCCTACTATAGACCGCCGCAGGGGATGGAATCAAGCACACAATGATGAATTCTGTAAAAAAACAACGCGGAGCGGCTCTGATCCTCTGCCTGCTGGCGCTTTGGGCCGCCTGCCAGTTGCCGGTTAGCGCCTTTGCCGCACCCCCGGCCATCATCACGACCGAGATCACCGAGCAGCCCGACCGGATATTCCTTATCTTTCATGCCAGCGGCAATCTGAAACATAAGAAAATGTTTATGCTGCAAAATCCCGACCGACTGGTGATTGATCTGGAAACGGTAGCCGGACAGGGGGTTCAACTGCCCCGCGCCTATCGCGGCGGATTGATACGGGGACTGCGGTTTGGGCAGTTCGACCCGCAAACCTCGCGTATCGTCGTGGATCTGGCAAGGCCGGTTCGTGAGGCCAGCATCCATCGTTTCGAGCAAATGCGAAGCAAGGCTCCCCGGCTGGTTGTCGAGATCGAAGGAATTGGCGTGCGCGGCATTTCCAAACGTGACGTGTTTAGTGTGCCGACCCCGGTTTTCAAGCCGGTCGCCGACATCCCGAAATCGGAAAAGCCGCTGATCGTGCTTGATCCCGGGCATGGCGGCAAGGATCCCGGCGCTTCGGGCAAGCGCGGCACGATTGAGAAAGAAGTGACGCTGGAAGTAGCGCGCTACCTGCGTAAGGAGTTGCTGCGCACCGGGCGCTACCGCGTCGCCATGACCCGTGAGTCGGATACGCTGATTTCGCTGCGTGACCGCGTGGCGATGGGGCGGCGCGTCAAGGCTGACCTGTTTATCTCGGTTCATGCCGATTCCGCGCCCGGCCCGAATGCGCATGGGCTTTCGGTTTATACCCTCTCGGAGACCGCCTCGGATGAAGAAGCTGCCGCACTGGCCCGCGAGGAAAACCAGTCCGATGAAATTGCCGGGGTCAGCCTGTCCGATACCGACGCTGAAGTCGCGGGTATCCTGATTGATCTGGCCCGGCGCGAGACTAAAAACAAATCGGGGCGGCTGGCCGATATTGCCGTCGGTGAATTCCGCAGGCAAGGCGTGCTTTTGCTGAAAAACACCCATCGCTTCGCCGGGTTTCGGGTGCTCAAAGCCCCGGATATCCCCTCGATGCTGGTGGAAATCGGATTTCTTACCAATCCCGGCGATGAAGCGCGGCTGAATACCGAACATTACCGCCGCCAACTCGCCCGTGGCCTGACCGCTACGTTAGATCGCTATTTCGACGGGCAGTAAGATGCTCTTCACCGAACCGTTATTTTTTGTTTTTTTCGCGCTGGTGTTCGCGGCGTACTGGGCTTTGCGCGGCAATGCGGCACGCAAAAATCTGTTGCTGGCGGCCAGCTACCTGTTTTACGGAAGCTGGGACTGGCGTTTCCTCGGCCTGATCGGGATTTGCACGCTGGCGGCGTATCTTGGCGGGCGCGGCGCGGCCTCTGCGGCTCGCAAATTCTGGCTTGTCTTCGGAGTGGGGGTGAATCTCGGCGTCCTGTTCTTTTTCAAATACTTCAACTTTTTCGCTGACTCACTGGCGGCGCTTCTGGGCCGCGAGCCATCCTGGACAACGTTGCACGTCATCCTACCAGCAGGCATCAGTTTTTACGTATTTCAGGCCATCAGCTATGTTGTGGATTGCTATCGTGGGCTAAGTAGCGCTCAGACGCCACGCAGGCTTACGCCGCATGAGCGGCGGGCTGGCAGTCGCCAGCCTGTGCGCTCAGAAAAGAAAAACAGTGAATATGGTTTACGCGACGTGGCGCTTTATATCGCCTTTTTCCCGCAACTGGTGGCCGGGCCGATCGTGCGCGCCACCGATTTCCTGCCGCAACTGGCGCAGTCTCGCTACTGGGAGCATGTGCCGGTGCGCGCCTGCCTGCTGTTATTCCTCGTCGGGTTTTTCAAAAAAGCCTGCCTCGCCGATAATATGGCGCCTTATATCGAACTGGTCTTCGCCGACCCGCAGGCTTTCAGCCGCGCCGCGTTGTGGGGGGCGAGCCTGCTGTTCGCCGTACAGATTTACTGCGATTTCTCGGGCTATTCCGATATGGCCATCGCGGTAGCCGGGTTGCTGGGCTATCAACTACCATTGAACTTCCATTTCCCCTATTTTTCCCCGAATATCCGGGAATTCTGGCGGCACTGGCATATCACGCTTTCCACCTGGCTGCGCGATTACCTGTATATCCCGCTGGGTGGCAGCCGGGGTGGCACGCTGCTGACCATGCGCAACCTCATGCTGACCATGCTGCTCGGCGGGTTGTGGCACGGGGCGGCGTGGCATTTCGTCTGGTGGGGCGCGCTGCACGGGCTGGCGCTGGCGCTTTGCTACTTCTGGCATACACGCTCCCTGCCTGCGTGGCCGCGCATGGCGGGCCGGGGCGTGACGTTTCTCTGGGTGTTGCTGGCATGGGTGTGGTTTCGCGCCGAAACGGCTGCGGAGGCGCTCCGGATGAATGCGGCCATGCTGGGGCTGGGCGAGGCGGGGCAGGGCAACATTCCATTCGGCTGGGGGGCATTCATGCTGGCATGCGTTGCGCTGCATCTGCTGGCCCGCCGCTTTCCGCCGCAATGGCGACTGAAACGCCTCTAACCCGCGGACTTCGCCGTGTGC
>JAKFYP010000186.1 GCA_021730835.1 Alphaproteobacteria bacterium | reverse complement strand
GAGTTTACGTCATGGCTCATAAGAAAGCAGGTGGCAGTTCACGCAACGGACGCGATTCCGCCGGGCGGCGGCTGGGCGTCAAGCGTTTCGGCGGCGAACAGGTGCTGGCGGGCAATGTGCTGGTGCGCCAGCGCGGCACGAAGTTTTTCCCCGGCACGCATGTCGGCATCGGCAAGGATCATACCCTGTTTGCGCTTAAAGACGGTAAGGTGGAATTTCGCCAGAAGCGTCTGGGTCGCCAGTATGTGTCCATCGTGCCCAACGCGTAGCCTGTTGCGTTTTCCCTTTCCGGCAGAAAGTAATATAGAGGCCCCTGCGAAAGACAGGGAGTTTCTGTGGCTGGTTATCCATGAGCAATAGACGATTAAGGTTGTGTATCCTCATAAAGTGAATCGGCTTGTCTATGCTTCGCCCTGTCTTTTCTCTTACCTGTCTTTTCTATTGCGCGGCCTGCACGCTCGGTCAGGATATGCGTGACGGAGGCGCGGAAATGCAGCGCGCTGCGCATCGCGGCTGGAGCGGGTTTTTAGCCTGCGAGAGCGTCAAGGCCGACCGGCGCGCCGGGTTGCGTCCCCTGCCGGAAGATTATGCGCATTGTGCCGAGGCCTCCAAATAATTTCATCCAGGCGGTAGCAATCCTCGCCAGCGGTGACTATATAGATAGGCATCGTTAGGCTATAAAACCAGAGCATCGCATGAGCAACCTGACCCCCCGTGAAATCGTCGCCGAGCTTGACCGCTATATCATCGGCCAGAAGGACGCCAAGAAAGCCGTTTCCATCGCATTGCGCAACCGCTGGCGGCGTATGAAGGTCGAAGAAGATTTGCGTGAGGAGATCGTACCAAAAAACATCCTGATGATCGGGCCGACCGGCTGCGGGAAAACTGAAATCGCCCGCCGCCTTGCCCGGCTGGCCGATGCGCCGTTCCTCAAGGTGGAAGCCACTAAATTCACCGAAGTCGGCTATGTCGGGCGGGATGTGGAATCCATTGTGCGCGATCTGGTGGAAGTCGCCATCAATATGATCCGCGAACGCATGCACAAGGAGGTGACAGAGAAAGCCGAAGTTGCCGCTGAGAACCGGGTACTGGATGCGCTGGTCGGCGCGACGGCGAGCGAGGAGACACGGCGTAAATTCCGCGAGAAACTAAGAAGCGGGGAACTCGATGATAAAGAGGTGGAAATCGAGATCAGCGATTCGGGCGCTGGCGGGATGTCGAGCTTCGATATTCCGGGTATGCCGGGCGGGCAGATGGGCGTTATCAACGTCACCGAAATGCTGGGCAAGGCTTTCGGGGGACGCACCAAAACCCGCCGCATGCGGGTCGATGAAAGTTACGACGTGTTGCTGGCCGAAGAGGCGGAAAAACTGGTCGATCAGGAGAAGATTGTTCAGGAAGCCCTGCGCTCAGTGGAAAATGACGGAATCGTGTTTATTGACGAGATTGATAAAATCGCGGCGCGCAACGATGTCAAAGGCGGGGAAGTCAGCCGCGAGGGCGTGCAACGCGATTTGCTGCCACTGCTGGAGGGCACGATTGTCGCCACCAAGCACGGGCCGGTGAAGACCGATCATGTCCTGTTCATTGCCTCGGGAGCGTTTCATATGGCCAAGCCATCGGATTTACTGCCTGAATTGCAGGGCCGCCTGCCGATTCGCGTAGAGCTGAAACCCCTGAGCGAAGAGGATCTGGTGCGCATCCTGACCGAGCCGGAAGCCAGCCTGACGAAACAATATGTCGCCCTGATGGAAACCGAGGGCGCGGTCATCGCTTTTACCTCCGAAGGTGTGCGCGAGCTGGCGGCGCTGGCGACCAAATTCAACCGTGAGGTAGAAAATATCGGAGCGCGGCGGCTGCATACCATTATGGAAAAACTGATGGAAGACGTGAGTTTCAATGCGCCGGATGAACCGGGCATGGACGTTTCCATTGATGCCGCTTATGTGCGCGATCACGTTGGCGATATGGCTAAAGCCACCGACCTCGATAAGTTTATTTTGTAGCGCCCGCTTGTAGGAATAGCATGAAGTTTCCCCTGCTGCTGTGCCTGAATATCCTCACGCTGGATCAGTTCAGCAAAATCCTGCTGCTCGACTGGTATGCATCCGCGCCGCCGCCGCATGAAATACTCCCGTTTTTCAATCTTGTGCTGGTATGGAATCAGGGAATCAGCTTCGGCATGCTAAACGGGGCCGATGCGCGCTGGGCGCTGGTCGGCATGACTTCCCTGCTGATCGTCTTTCTGGCCGTCTGGATGGGCCGGGCCGCCGATACGCTTACCCGGCTGGCGGTGGCGCTGGTAATGGGCGGGGCCATCGGCAACCTGATTGACCGCCTGCGTTTCGGCGCGGTGGTGGATTTTCTCGATTTTCATATCGGAGACTGGCACTGGCCCGCATTTAATGTCGCCGATTCCTGTATTGTCATTGGCGTCAGCATGCTTGTGCTAACCAGCTTGCGCAAGCCAGTATAGCCGATTTACTTTATGACTGTACGTGAATCAAATCAGCTATCGCCCGCGACTGCGGGCGCGCCGCCTCACAGCATCCACCTGTGGGATGCTCATCCTCATAAGACACAGCATCCCACAGGTGGATGCTCATGCGGCGTAGAGTTTGTGTGTAAGCACAAACTCTATCAGCTATATAATAAGGGCATCTCTATACACTCGTCATTGCGAAAACCAGTTTATTGAGATGCCCTAAAGGAATGGCAATGTTTTGCTTTTGCACCAAGCCGAGAGCGTTTTTGCTTTAGTTGTGCGCTAGGCATGCGAGTTGAAGTGCAGATAAGCGGCGTGAGATGAGCAACAACAACGCGCACGACTAAATGAAAAATGCTCTAAAAATCAAAGCTCATCGGGATATCGTGGGTAATCAAATCAGTTTTTGCGCTGGCGCTTGCCCGCCAGAGGGGTGACTTTTTCATCTCTACCGAGCAATTCACGGACGGTAGCGGCGATATGCGCCGCATCCAGCCCCGCCGCCGCATACATCGCTTCCGGGTTATCATGCTGCTGGAAACGATCAGGCAGCGTCAGTGTGCGGATGGCGGCGCGTTGCAGGCCGGACGTAGCATCCAGCATCCCATACCCGGCAAGGAAATGCAGCGCCAGCGCACCGAACCCGCCCTGCGCGCCCTCTTCCACCGTCAGCACCAGCCGGTGCTCACGCATCAAACGCAGTAGCAACGCCTCATCGAGCGGTTTGGCAAACCGGGCATCGGCCACCGTGACGCCGATCCTCTCCTCCGCCAATATATTCTTTGCTTCAAGGCAGGCCGCCAGCCTGCCGCCCAGCGTGAAAATCGCCACGTCCTCACCTTCGGTAAGCACCCTGCCCCGCCCAATTTCCAGTTTCGTGCCGCGCTGCGGCAGGTTCAGCCCCATACCCTCCCCGCGTGGATAGCGGAAGGCTATCGGCCCCTCGTCATACGCGGCGGCAGTCGCTACCATGTGCATCAGCTCCAACTCGTCGCCCGCCGCCATCACCACCATGCCCGGCAGGTTGGAGAGAAACGCAAGATCGAACACCCCGGCATGGGTCGGCCCGTCGGCCCCGACCAGCCCGGCGCGGTCAATGGCGAAGCGCACCGGCAATTTCTGGATAGCGACATCGTGCACCACCTGATCGTAGGCGCGTTGCAGGAAAGTAGAATAGATCGCCGCAAAGGGTTTCATCCCCTCGGCGGCCAGCCCGGCGGCAAAGGTCACCGCATGTTGCTCGGCAATACCGACATCGAAGGCCCGCTCGGGAAATGCCGCCGCGAAAGCGTCAATACCCGTGCCCGAGGGCATCGCCGCCGTAATCGCCACGATCTTTTCATCATGCGCCGCCTCGGCGATCAGCGCGTCGGCAAACACTTTCGTATAGGAAGGCGCTTTCGGCGTGGATTTATGCTGCGTGCCGGTTGTCGCGCAAAAACGGTTCACTCCGTGGTATTTCTCATGCGCCGCTTCGGCGGCGGCGAATCCCTTGCCCTTTTGCGTCACTACATGGATCAGCACCGGCCCGTTTTCCTTGCGGTCGCGCACCGCTTTGAGCAGCGGAACAAGGTGATCGAGGCTGTGCCCGTCCACCGGCCCGATATAATAGCAGCCCATTTCCTCAAACAGCGTGCCGCCCCCCGAGGCCATGCCCCGCGCATAGGATTCCGCCCGGCGGGCGAAACGCTGCAATCCGTTGGGAAATTTCTCCACCACCGCCTTGCTGATGGCCCGAAGCCGCCGGTAAGAGCGCGAACCAATCAGCCGCGAGAGGTAGTTGCTCATCGCGCCGACGGCGGGGGCAATCGACATATCGTTATCGTTGAGGATGATAATCAGCCGTTTATCCAGCGCCCCGGCATTGTTAAGCGCCTCGTAGGCCATGCCCGCGCTCATCGCCCCGTCGCCGATCACCGCGACGACCTCGTGATCCTGCCCCGCGAAGTCCCGCGCCACGGCCATGCCCAAAGCCGCCGAGATCGAGGTTGAGGAATGCCCCGCTCCGAACACGTCATAGGGGCTTTCGTCGCGCTTGCAGAATCCCGACAGCCCCCCCGGCTGGCGTAAACTGCGCATACGCCCGCGCCGCCCGGTGAGCATTTTATGCGGATAGGCCTGATGGCCGACATCCCAGATGAGCTTGTCGCGGGGCGTATTGAAAACGTGATGCAGCGCTACGGTCAGCTCGACCACACCCAGCCCAGCCCCCAGATGCCCGCCGATGCCGGAGACCACGTCAATTAACTCCTCGCGCACTTCCGAGGCCAGTTGCTTGAGCTGCGGCAAGGTGAATTCCCGGAAATCCACCGGGGAATGGACGGTATCAAGCAGAGGGGTCTCAGGCATAGCACCTCTTTTTTACTCCCAATCCCGCCCTTGCGCAATGACTGAGATGGCTTTTTTCCGCGATTTAAGCTACGCCGCCTTGCGTTTTTTATCGCCCTGATCCTCATCCATGCTGGAGAGGGCGGCGATGGCCGACATATTGATGATATCGGATACCGAGGCGTTCATCTGCAAGACCTGCACCGGGCGGTCGAAGCCGCAGAGAATCGGCCCGATCACCGAGCCTTCGCATAATTCGCGCACCAGCCCCGCCGCGATATTGGCGGTATGCAGCGCCGGCATCACCAGCACGTTGGCCGGGCCGGACAGGCGGCAAAACGGATAAAGCGCCATCAATTCGGCATTAAGCGCCACGTCAGCCCCCATCTCGCCCTCATACTCAAAATCCACCTGACGCGAATCCAGCACGGCGACGGCCTGCCGGATACGCTCGGATTTCTCGCGCATCGGGTCGCCGAAGGTGGAGAATGAAAGCAGCGCGACCCGTGGCTCATGGCCGAACAGCCGGGCCTTGGCCGCCGTATGCGTGGCGATATCGGCCAGTTGCTCGGGATCGGGCAACTCGTTGACGCGGGTATCGGCCAGAAAAATCGTGCGATTGCGCGAGACGAACATTCCCATCGCATAGAGCAGCGTATCATCGCTGACGGGAATCACCCGGCGGATATTCTCCAGCGAACGGGTATAATTGCGTGTCAGGCCGGTAATCAGCGCGTCACCGTGGCCGCATTCGAGCATGCAGGCGGCGAAAGTGTTACGGTCATTCTTGACCATGCGCGCCACGTCGCGGTAGAGGAAACCTTTACGCTGCAAGCGGCTATAAAGCATGTCAATATACACATCAACATGCTCGCTGACCCGGGCGTTTACGACCTCGATACCCTTAGTATCAGTGATGCCCATGCGCTGTATCATATCCTTCACCCGGTCGGTACGCCCGACCAGTATGGGGGTTCCATAGCCGTTATCGCGCCAGTGGACGGCGGCGCGGATAGTTTTTTCCTCCTCGCCCTCGGCAAAAATAATACTGCGGGGATTCTTGCGTACCCGGTCGAAAATACGGTTCATGGTGTTGGCGGTCGGATCGAGCCTTGCGGCCAGCGAGCGCTTGTATTCCTCCATATCCGCAATCGGCTTGCGGGCCACGCCGGATTGCATCGCCGCTTTGGCCACCGCAACGGGAATGGTGGAAATCAGGCGAGGATCGAACGGCGTGGGAATAATATATTCCGGGCCGAACTCCATGCTGCGCCCGTCGTAGGCCGCCGACACCTCATCGGGCACTTCCACCCGGGCCAATTGGGCCAGCGCTTCGGCGGCGGCGATTTTCATCTCTTCGTTGATCTCCCGCGCCCGCACATCCAGCGCGCCCCGGAAGATATAGGGAAAACCCATGACGTTATTGACCTGATTGGGGTAATCCGAGCGGCCCGTTGCGATAATGGCATCGGGGCGAATTGCCCGCACCTCTTCCGGCATGATCTCGGGGATCGGGTTAGCCATCGCAAAGATAATCGGATTCTTCGCCATGCCCTTGACCATATCCTGCGTCACCGCTCCGGCCACCGACAGGCCGAGGAACACATCCGCGCCCTCGAGCGCTTCTTTCAGCGTGCGGCGGTCGGTTTTGACCGCATGCGCCGATTTCCACTGATTCATACCCTGCTCACGACCCTGATAGACCACGCCGTCGCGGTCGCACAGCAGCACGTTCTCATGCGGCACGCCCATGCGCTTAACCAGCTCAAGGCAGGCGATCCCCGCCGACCCGGCCCCGTTGACGACGATTTTCAGCTTGTTGAATTTTCGCTTGGTGACAAAGGCCGCGTTAATCAGCCCGGCGGCGCAAATAATCGCCGTGCCGTGCTGGTCGTCATGGAACACCGGAATATCCATCAACTCACGCAGCCTTTGCTCGATGATGAAGCATTCCGGCGCGGCGATGTCTTCCAGATTGATGCCGCCCCAGCTTGGCCCGAGCAGCTTGACGGCATTGACAAACTCATCGACATCGGCGGTATCCACCTCAATATCAATTCCGTCAATATCGGCGAAGCGCTTAAACAGAATGGCCTTGCCTTCCATCACCGGCTTGGAGGCCAGCGCTCCGAGATTGCCTAAGCCCAATACCGCCGTGCCGTTAGAAATCACCGCCACGAAATTGCCCTTGGCGGTATATTCGTAAGCATCGTTGGGGTTTTCATGAATGCGGCGGCACGGCTCCGCGACGCCCGGCGAATACCCCAGCGACAGGTCGCGTTGCGTAATCAGCGGTTTGGTCGCATGAATTTCCAGTTTCCCCGGCTGGCCACGCGTATGAAAAGACAGCGCCTCTTCGGGGGTAATGGGGATTTGTTCATCGGTCATAGAGGTATAGCTATCGGTTGGGTGAATATGGTGTGGCATCGGGCAGGAGACGGCCAGAGTCAATCCGGTCGTGCGAAAGAGCGCCTCCCCTCGTTATGTTGCGGCGCAACATGCTGATTCCCTGCAACTTTTCATCGGGTCACCATGCCAAAAACCAGCGAACAAGGCAAGGGAAAAGCATCAGGATGTTTCACAGGGTTTTCTCGAAAAGGGAAAGTGGCATGAGAAGGCTCAGTGGCGCATCATTCAGCGGAATAGCTCCATAACCTGCATACCATGCGGCGGCGCGATCGCTTTTTGCATCAATCAGCACGGCCACTCCGCCCGCCTGCGACGCCACCCGCAGGCAGCGTATCCCCGCCGCTATCAGCAACTGGCCACCCAACCCCCTGCCCTGCGATACCATATCCACTGCCAGCCTGCCAAGTCGGTACACCGGCACATCGTATCGCCCCAACCCTTGCTTTACGACCTCCGGCGTTCGCGCATAATGCAATGAAGCCGGACAGAGAGTGTAATAGCCGAGAACAGGATTTTCTGCATCGGCGGGAGTTGCCACGAATGTCTTTGCGCCTCCGGACATATGGTTTTGCCGCGCAAATCGAAGGAGGTATTCATTAAGTGCAGACTCACCGCAATTAAACAATTTACGGTTATGCACCTTTTGGATCGGCGACTCCCGCCATTTCACCGCCATAAGCCTTTCACTCCGTTTGGGAGGCGCGCCGTGCCTTTGCCGCAGCGCGAAGCTTTGCGTTCGGCAAGGGTGGATTCTCCAGCAAATGCAGCACATGGATGGTATCCTGACCGGAAAGTTCCATATGCTCGGTTCGCTGTATGACTTTACGCGCCGCCGGAACGACCGTACGCATGATAAAACTGGTTACATCCAGATGCTCAAGCGCCGCCGCCCGGGCCAGCAGGGCCTTTTCATGGGGCGTGGCACGCAATTCAATCCGGTTGCTTCTGGTTGACTCAGATTCCATGCCTGTCATATCGCTTCTCCCTGCACATCATGTTGTCGGCTTATTATAATGTACGGTTTCAATCCGTACAAGTGTAAATAGCGGTGAATATTTGCATTCGCCTGCCAATCCCGCTACATCTTTGACCATGCCGCTACGCCTTGCCACCTGGAATATCAACTCCGTGCGAATCCGCATACATCTGGTGCGGATGCTGGCGGAGGAGCTTGCCCCCGATATTCTCTGCCTTCAGGAGACTAAAACCGAGGACGGGACGTTTCCCCTGCAGGAACTCAAAGACCTTGGTTATCCGCATATCGCCTTTGCCGGTCAGAAAGCCTATAACGGTGTCGCCGTGCTCTCAAAAATCCCGCTTGAGGGGATTGAAACGATGGATATGCTGCATAATGGTGAGCAGCGTCATATCGCGGTCACCCTGCCGCACGGTATCCGGCTGCATAATTTTTATGTTCCGGCGGGCGGCGATATTCCCGATCCTCACCTGAACCCCAAATTCCGCGACAAGCTGGCGTTCGTCGATGCCATGCGCGAATGGTCGAAGCCGTTACCTAAAAACCATAAAAGCATTGTTTTGGGGGATTTCAATATCGCCCCGCTGGAGCACGACGTGTGGTCGCACAAGCAATTGCTGGATGTTGTCAGCCACACGCCGGTGGAGGTGGAAAAACTGACCACCCTCAGAGAAAGTGCCGGTTGGGTAGATGCGGCGCGGCATTTCACCCCGGCGGATGAGAAACTCTATAGCTGGTGGAGTTACCGCAACCGCGACTGGAAAAAATCCAGCCGGGGGCGCAGGCTGGATCATATCTGGATCAGCCCGGACTTGCAAAATACCCTGAAAGCCTGCATCATCCCGGCGCATGCGCGGGATTGGGAACGTCCCTCCGATCATGTGCCGGTCATCGTGGATATTGCGTTATGAGACTACTGCCGCCCATATTGTTGCTTTCGATGCTTACCGTTAGCCATGTCGCCCATGCCATCGAATTATATCTGCCGGTGCAATGTGAACCGGGAGTGAATTGCTTTATTCAGAAATATGTCGATCACGACACGAGCGATAACTATATTGACTACCGCTGCGGCAAGCTGACCAACGACGGTCATAAAGGTACGGATTTTCGCGTTGCCACCAAGGCGGACATCAATACCGAGGCGGGAGTACCGGTGCTGGCCGCCGCCGACGGCAAGGTGAAGGCAGTCCGCGACGGCATGCCGGATAAATTCGTTACTGAGAAGATCATCAAATATATCAAGGGCAGGGAATGCGGTAACGGCGTGGTGATTGACCACGGTGACGAATGGGAAACGCAATACTGCCATATGAAAAAAGGCAGTATTCTGGTAAAAAAGGATCAGGAGATTCTGGCCGGTGACCCCATCGGCATGATTGGCACTTCGGGGCTGACTGAATACCCGCACCTGCATTTCGACGTGCGCAAGGATGGCGAGGTCATTGACCCGTTTATCGCCCGCCCGGTGCAGGGCCATTGCGGCTCCTCAGGCGCGACGCTCTGGGAACAGGGGCTGGCGGAAAAGCTGGTCTATCAGTCCACCGGCCTGCTGGCCGCCGGATTCGATGCCGAAGAGCCTGCCTATGACCGTATCCTCAAGGGAGAGCAGAAGCACGACCATTTGTCCGGTGAGGCGGAGACACTCTATTTCTGGGTGTATATGTTCGGCCTGAAGCCTGAGCACCGGATCAAAATGGAGTTGAAAGAACCCGGCGGCACGGTACTGGCCACCTTCAGAGGGTCGGTTGACAGGCATAAGGCCGATTACATGAAATTCATCGGCCTGCGCCGTAAAACCGAGAAATGGCCGGCGGGGGAATATATCGGCAAGATCAAGGTCACCGAAATCCGGCGCAACGAGAAAGAAGTTGATGTCGAGAGCGAAGCCATACTGGTGGTGGAGTAATCACCCAACCCCACGCCCCTTATCCTTTCCATCCGTCAGTAGCTTTTGCTCGGTTTCAAAATATTGCTCCGCCGCGATCCGATCCGCTTCGGAGAGGAGAAAATTACCGGATAGCCTGAACAATGCTTGTCCCTGATAGTCTTCCAGCGCCTGCAAGATAACAGATAAAGGAGCCAGAGCCACGATATTGATAATGTCAGGATTCTGCTTATTGTTGGCATTGATATGCACGTTACCATCATATGCTAAATCCACAGTAGCCATCGCTTCATTAATCGCCTGATTCGTTAATTTGCAATCGGCCTCCTTCGGCATTTCCAGCGTCATGAAGGTCACATTGCCGAAGGAATGCACCTTGATGCTGCGAATGAGCGAATCATGCTGCGTGGTGTATTGTCTAAACAGGTTTGGACGCACCGTTGAACCCGGCGTTTCCGGTGCAATGACGGGGCGTTTACTTAACTCCCTGCCCTCCCCCATTCTCTGAAACAAGGCGCTTGCATCGGCATAACCTAGCAACGGTTGCATCCCGTTTTCCTGCGTCAGGGGATATTGGCAAAGCGCCTCGACGACATCGGCAGGGGCGGCTTTGGTATGAATCAC